>NZ_BLIJ01000006.1:0-54825 GCF_009811475.1 Alteromonas sp. KUL150 | reverse complement strand
CCAGAAAATATCTGTTGAAAGCGTTTCGTTTAATGCCTCGCTTCAACGTGGTGCGTATTATACATAGGGACTTACTCAACACAAGTGCTTAGCACCGAAATATTTCATTTTTCTGACTGTTCGCAGCTTAATTGACCAATATGCGCAAAGTTAATACGAAAAAGCGCGTATTCAACCCTACGCCCCCGGTTTTCCCAGCCGACCTATTGAAATTTTTCCATTTTTTCAGCAAGAGAAAAGTCGAGTTCTGTCAATCCATCGGCATCGTGCGTTGTAAGTGTTACCTCAACCCTGTTATAAACATTAAACCATTCTGGATGATGCTTTAACTTCTCGGCCCAAATAGCAATTTGAGACATCCAGCCAAATGCTCTGATAAAACTTTTAAACGTGAATGTTTTTTTGATGCAATCACCACTTCGCTCCCAATGCGTGCCGTCTGTAACTAAATCATTAAGTGCAGCCAATTTAGTGGCAATAGTATCGTCCGCTAGCTTTGTCGGCATTCTAATCTCCCAGTAGGTTTCTATAAGCCTTTTACTTACTTTAAATAATGAGAGTTAGATTAGAAAAGGGATATGCATAAAACTTGAAAAAATGTGTGGAGCTTTTAGTTTACAAAAAGCCGGCTTTGGAAGCCGGCTCTATCTTTCAGCAATTTTCAGCAATAACCTTAAAACTCTATTGCTAGCCTCGCATAAATTTGTCGACCACGAGGATCATGCACCTTTGAATCAAAGCCGCTGTTTGTGAATACCTGCGGTGGTTCTTCGTCAAATAGATTGACTCCACCTATGGTCAATACATAACTTTGATCGGTGTCGAAAACGCTACCTAAGTCAATGTTGTACTGAGCGTCAACCGTTAGCATGCTGTCGATTTCATAAAAACCATTTGCACATCCACCGGTATTACTTGTTCCATCTGCACAGTTTTGATCATCGTCATATGATGATATGTATCGCAAGAACAGGTTTGCTGCATGTACATCATGTTGCCAGTTAAGACCAATATTCATACGTAACTCTGGCGATGACACACCTATGTTATTGAAGTTACGGCGACCAGCACCATCTATATCCCCTGCTTGCGGGTCGTTCAAGTCATACTTGGTAATATAAGTTGCTTGAATAGTCGGTGTAAAGTTCCCGAGCTCCGTCTCCATTTTATAGCTAGAAACGAAGTCTATGCCCGATGTTTCAAGCGAACTTGCGTTAACATAAGTATTGTTAATCTGTAATACTGGCCCCGTTAAAGGGTCTCCAGCACGAACGATCCGCGAAGTATCAGTAGGATCTGCGTTCAATAGCGCTTGCGCATTCTCCTGAATGATCAAATCTTCAAATTCAAAGTTCCAATAATCTAACTCGATTGATAGGTCTCTGAACGGCTCGTAAGAAAAACCTATGTTGTACGCTGTAGATTCCTCAGGTTTCAAATCCTCATTACCCGATGTACGCACTGCGACAAAAGCCTGCGCACCTTGCACTGGGTCGACAACTTGTTGCAGTGACGTAGCTCCCCCTTGCGCTAGGAATACGGTTGGCGCTCTAAATGACGTCGAGATCGAGCCTCGTAGCGAAAATTCGTCTGTCGCGCGCCATGATATAGCCAACTTAGGATCGACTGTGCTACCAATACTACCGCCGTAATCTTCATAACGAACAGCCAACTGCACGTCGAGTTCGTCACTAACCGGTAATGCCAATTCCCCAAATGCTGCCCAAACATCTTGGCTTCCATCTAAGTCAGGGTTACCGATAACAAAGGTGAAACTGTCTTGATTAGATAATTCATCGTAATCCTGTCTCAGGCTGTTTTCACGATACTGAACCCCGAGTGCGAGCGCGGCATAACCGCCACCCATTTCGAAGGTATCAAAAGAAGTAAACGCTTCGAATACTTCTAAATCAGATTTCGAGTCGATGACCTGCTTAGCCGTAAATGAATTAAGTACATAGTCTGAGTTAGGTGCACTTGTGTATGACGTTGCAAATGGATTGAAAAATTCGCAGCTACCCTCACCTGGTGTTCCCAAGACTGGATTACAGTTTGAGCCACCGAAACCTAACAGCGCGAGTTGAAATTCAGTGTTCAATACATCGGGTACTGAAAATACAAAATCATTCACCGCTCTTGTATAACTTATTTCCCAGAAACCACTATCAGTTACGCCTTGTAAATTTGTGCTAAAGCGGAATGTATCTGACTCGGTATTTGCAGCATCACCTGGCTGCCCGTTGCCTTCAGCACGGCCAAAAAACGACACCGCACGCCCAAATGGGTTTTGTGGGTGATAGTCTGGAACCACTGGTGCAGTCAAAATAGGAAAGCTTGGCGCACCACCGCGCTCGGCTCGGTTCCGTGCCATGCCAATTTCAGTCGTCCATGTAATATCGTCTGTAAATTCGTACTCGGCGCGAGTATATGCATTGATGCGGCTTTCATCCGGCACATAAGAATAAAACGGCCCGAAATCGAAACCACAAAGGCCAACATCAAGCCCAGGAACGGTACCTTCCGGTGCTAGTATCTGTGGAAAACCGCCAAATTCTTCACATCCAAACGGATCAATAACTGGAACACCAGGCGCAATGAAGAAGCTAGCTGGATTCCCTAAGGCACTGGTATCGTCCTGCGGACGACTCAAGCGTCTATCGTTTATAAAAAGCGGAGAACGATTTGTATAACTAATTGCCGCAATAACATTACCTTTATCGCCTGTCGCTCCCCATAGGCCCTGAAGGACATATTCCTTATTATCGCCATGTGCACCGTCTTGATAATCGACGCTCACCATCGCACCATCGTAATTACGCTTTGTAATAAAGTTCACTACGCCCGCTACAGCATCAGAACCGTATAAAGCAGATGCACCGTCCTTTACTACTTCCATGCGATCGATGGCAATCATGGGAACTAATGAACTTGTATCTACGAAGTTCAACCCTTCATTTGTAGGCTGAGCGGTTACAACTTGTCGCTTGTTATTAAGGAGTACTAGGGTTGAGGCAACACCAAGACCGCGAAGGTTTATGTTAGATGTGCCTGCGGTTGCGTTTTGAGTAAACGCATCAGGGTTATTTTCAGCGCCGGTATTAATAGTAAGGGTCTGAGTAATATCTGCAATATTTTTCGCGCCAATCGCGTCAATAGCGACGCTATCGACGACAGCGAGGGGTGAAGGAGATTCAAAGTTTTCACTTCGACGAACGAAACTTCCGGTAACTAGAATGAGTTCGACATCTTTTTTAGCTTCTTGCTCATTCTCTACTTCAGCTTCTTGGGCTGATGCAAGGTAAGGAGAACAAAATAAAGCAGTGCCTACCACGGCGGCAACCGCTGTCTTACGCGTTTTAAATTTCATAGTGTGATTCCAAATCTGGGCTTATCACTACCGGCACTACTACCCACACTTTCCGCTAGCAACAGGCTGTTCGATTTTGTGTTGTTATTGTGATAGGCCATCCACAAATTGTGACCTACCGTTTTGATACTATGCGCGATTTCTAACTTTGTAAATTTATTGTGAATAATATGTTTACATTAATTTTACACATGGTCTGACCAGGTAGACTTTAGACTAATATGGGATGCCCATCTCACAATTTCTTGAACCTACTTTATGTGAATATGTTTCACTCAATCGGTAATTCATACACACCAGCTACTATTTGGCTCTTAACCTTCGGCCACCCACCTTTATAAACCGCATAAATTTCATAAACATACCCCATCTATATACTAGGAATGAATCTTGAAACTCTCTAAATAAAATATGTGAAGGTAATGAGGATTATGGAGTTTCCAAAAGTTGATGAGGTCTACAAGCTTTTAAGTGAAAAGCTTGAGAGTTGGATAGAAGGAGGTATCACCCTTCTCCCCAATATCGTTGTTGCGTTTCTTATCGCTATTTTGTTTGGAATTATTGCGAAAGTCGTCGGCAACGTAGTTGGAAAACTCATGCGACGTAATTTCGAGTCTCGTCAAATAGCTGGTCTTCTTACTTCTATTATTAAATCTATTATCCTCGTGGCGGGTATCTTCATTGCGTTAGACTTTGTTGGGCTCAAAGGTACAGTCACATCTCTTTTGGCCGGGGCCGGAATTGTAGGTTTAGCCATAGGCTTTGCCTTCCAAGACATGACTGAAAACTTTATCGCTGGTGTAGCGATGGGTATTAGAAAACCCTTTGAAATCGGTGATGTTATTGAGGCAGAGGGCGTTTTTGGGAATGTTAAGGAAATCAACCTTCGAAATACGCTGGTCGAAACCTTTTACGGGCAGTTAGAGGTAATTCCAAACAAAATACTATTTCGCAACATACTGACTAACTATTCAACGTTGGGTTATCGACGAATAGAGGTGCCGGTAGGCATATCATATGCAGATGATATTGAGCAAGCTGCAAAAGTCATCACAGATGCAATGAACGATAAAGACTATGTCATTAAGAAAGACGAAACCGCCGTTTATGCAGAGTCTTTCGGCGATTCCAGTATTAACCTTCTTTTATGGTTTTGGATTCGATATCCAGGAGAGCCTGGGTTTATGGTAGTGCGCCACGATGCCATAAATACGGTCAAAACAGTATTAGAGGATAACGATATTCTTATTCCGTTTCCTATCAGGACATTGGACTTTAACGCCAAAGGCGGCGATAAGCTTAATGCAATGATTAACCAAAAAGAGGAACGCGGAACAAGCAAGGCAGATTCAACTTCGACACAAACAACGTCGGATAAAAAAGCAGGTAACGATTCAGATCAACCTGATGAAGAGTAAATCCAAAGGAGAGACAAATGGAAATGTTAAATTCAAATACACGTAAACACGCATTTTTGGCCCTTATACTTGCAGCAAGCATTGGTAGCCTAGGTGGCTGTGCAACCATTGAAGGCGCAGGCAAAGATATTCAAAGTGCAGGCGAAGCGGTAGAAGAAGGCGCAGAAGAAGCATCGAACTAGTACGTTCACAATGTCGCTTCTAACGCTCATTGTTCTTTAGAAATTTAAAAAGCCTGAAGATAAGCGAAAGCATCGTTCAGGCTTTTTTATTTCTAGTATTTCAGTGATGAGTTTTATATGGAAAAGCTAAAACGTTGGGAAAATTCTAAACGTGCACGTGCGCAGGCCTACGGCTTTAACACGGCTAGCATAAGGAAGCTACCGACAAGCGCTGGATTCCCGCTCGATTTGAGTAAACATGATGCTTCTACTTTAAACAGTTTGCCCTGTGGCTTTTCAGTAACCTCAACGAGAGTAAAATGATACTTCAGCGAGTCGTTACTTTTAACTGGTTCTAGAAAGCGCAATTTATCTATGCCGTAATTTATCATAGACGCAATTTTATCACTGGGAGATATGACTTCCGCGAAAGCCTTTGGCATTAGACTTGCGCTTAAAAAACCGTGAGCAATGGTTGATTTAAAGGGGCTTTCCATCTCGCAACGCGCTACATCTAAGTGTATCCATTGGTGATCTCCCGTCGCATCTGCAAACTGATTAATCATGTCCTGAGTTATTGGCAGCCATTCAGACTGCTCAAGTGAATCTCCTACCGATAAATCCAAAAGTGTTTTCATGTTCGCGTCTCTTTCCTGTTGAATATTGTTAAAACTACTATTATTCACTTGAATGTTTCAATTAACTTTTAATAATAGGTATTTATAAACATTCTTGTTACACTAACGTAAATTATTCGTAGATGCTATGTAGCGGCACGAGAAGTTGTTGCAATTGTTTTCGCTGAGTCGCACTCAGTGCTTTTTCATCTATTGGCTTTTTTTCAGGGCATTCGCTCTTAAAGGATTAGTTATGAATCTCAATAGAATAGATTTGAACCTTTTTGCTGTATTCGACGCCATTTATACCGCCGGAAGTTTGACCAAGGCAGCAGATGTTTTGTGTATCACACAACCTGCTGTGAGTAATTCATTAGCTAGATTAAGAGAAATGCTAAATGACCCGCTTTTTGTGAGAACGGGCCACAGCATGACACCAACACCCGTTGCGCAAAACATTATTGTACCTGCCCGCCAAGCCTTGGCGTTACTTCGCAAAAGTGTGCAAGAAAGCCATACCTTCGACCCGCTAACAGCGGAGAAGTCGTTTAACTTTGCGAGCCGAGATTTGCTTGAAGCTAGTATCATGCCTCGCTTAGTTGCAAGACTTCAAAACCTGGCACCAAATATAGGTCTAACTAACTATGAGATACCGCGAAGCCAAGTGGTATCGGCAATGGCGGCAGGTACACTAGACTTTTTTGCCGATGCATCTACCTTTACCGACCCTCACTTGTGCAAAGAAAAGATAGCGCAGGACAGATTCGTCGTATTGGCTCGAAAAAATCACCCTGCCCTCAAAAATGGACTGGATCTCGAGACTTTTCTTCGACTTGGGCATATCAATGTTTCCCAGCGGAAATCAGGGGCAGGTCCTATTGATGTCGCATTAGACAAGATGGGGAAAAGAAGAAAAGAAGTCATGCGCGGTCAACACTTTCTTACTGTACCAAGCACAATTGTGAAAACTGATTTGATAGCGTGTTTACCATTTCATTTAGCAAAACATTACGACCTTGCTATATATGAGATGCCGTTTGACCTTCCCCCTGTAGAATACTATTTATATTGGCATGTAAGCGCAGACCATGACTATGCTCACATGTGGATGCGTGAGCAGATTATGGAAGTGGCAAGTAACTTCAAACCGCACTAAAAACACTCAATAAAAGCGCTTAAATTTAAGCGCTTTTTTCAGTATCCAGTCTTAGTTATAACCCTGCATACCGGTGTATTGTTAATAACATTTCCATACTCCTCGCTTTATCTTTTAATTATCTCGAGCGAACAAACAAATCTAAATTTACTCGAGGAATTAACCATGTTGAAAATAGTTAAAACTTCTCTTGTTATTGCTGCATCATTTGGTATGTCGGGTATCGCACATGCCGATGTTAGCGAAGCACTAGCAAATATTTGCACTATCGTACAAGCAGACGATAAAGGCGAACTTAGAAAAAAAATGCGTTCAGTTGAATCTGACTATCGCATGAAATTGAAAGACTACTATTCCGGTATCAGCTGCGGTGGTAACAGTCTTATTCGTACCGCACTTCTAAGCAACGCCGTTGAAGCTGGCGAGCTGCTTGTTAAAAAAATGCCTAAGAGCGATTTGGAAGCACCAGAAGCTGACGGAAAAACGCTTCAAGCTTGGGTGGCTGAAAACGGTCTGCAGGATAATCCCATTGCAGCGGTAATTAACGACCGTCTGTAATACCTTTTCACACCATGTGAACCATTTCAACATGGTTGCAGAGAAATCTGCACTTTAAAAAGCGACCTTCGGGTCGCTTTTTTCTTTTCATCTTAAAAAGATAAAAGGAGAGTTATTGTTAACTCTCCTTTTATCTAATTATGAGTAACTAATACCTAACTGGCCTGAGTCACCGCTCGCTTTTCTCCGGAAACTCCTTCGCTTATCGAAAGTACAGGCTCATTTTTGTAAACACGCTCTAGAAACGCTTTGTACACATCAGCAAATTTTTCTTGCTGAGCAAACTCACCAAACACTTTTTCTATCATCAAAAAGCGTAAGGTACCTGTTTCGTTTTGCTGAGCAGCGCGATGAAATATCTCGGACAATACATCGTTTTATTTCTAATGACTTTCCATCTTGATAGATAATATATCGTCTCTTAATAACGTCGATTTTATTGATGATGCGCTAAGCAAACTCGCTGGTTCGAGTATGCATAGCGAGAACAGCAAACGCAAAAAACAGCATGAACGCTGTTTTTTTACACTTTATTTGATCATTTCCCATCCACCAGTTCTGGTATGCGTTAACCTCGCAAGCCCTTTAATACTAAAGGCTATAACGAAGCTCACGCTATCTACGCCTTTAGTATAAGGTATTAAGTGACATACATGGTTATTTGAGTGAATGTTTTTTAATCATCTCGATTGTCTTTTAATAAAACCCGAACAAACAATCTCTCTGAATAATTAAATATACGAAGGAAATTTAACCATGTTGAAAATCGTTAAAACTTCTCTAATCATCGCTACATCAACACTTGCTTTTTCAAACACAGCGCAAGCGAATGACATAAACGAAGCACTTGCAAACATTTGTACTATCGTTCAGGCAGACGATAAGGGCGAGCTCCGCAAAAAGATGCGTAGCGTTCAGTCAGACTTTAAATTAAAGCTTCGCGATTACTACTCAGGCATTTCATGCGGCGGGCAAAGCTTAATCCGCACCGCGCTTAGCAGTAATGCAGTTGAAGTAGGTACGCTACTTGTTAAGAAAATGCCGAGTAAAGATCTAGCTGAACCAGAATCAGACGGCAAAACATTACAAGCTTGGATTGCTGAGCAAGGACTGCAGAGCTCTCCAATTTCAGCTGAGCTTAACGACAGAATTTAGGTATCATATCACATCACCATGTGAATCAATTCAACATGGTTGCAGCGAATGCTGCACTCGAAGGCCCCACTGCTACGGGGCCTTTTTTATTGGCGCGCTGCCTTCGCTAAGACTGACTACCGCTTAAAGTATGCTTTCGTATACCCTGTTATTTTACAGCATGTTTTTCAATTAGTTAGATTAGGGTTTAATACATCTCAACGAACAAACATTAACTAAACAACAACCGAAGGAATTTAACCATGTTGAAAATCGTTAAAACTTCTCTAGTAATTGCGGCATCTACTTTAGCTTTTTCTAACGCAGCACAGGCGAATGATATCAACGAAGCGCTAGCAAATATCTGCACAATCGTTCAAGCAGACGATAAAGGTGAACTTCGTAAAAAAATGCGTAGCGTACAGTCAGACTACAAGTTAAAACTTCGCGACTACTACTCAGGTATTTCTTGCAACGGCCAAAGCCTCATTCGAACGGCTATTACTAGCAACGCAGTTGAAGTGGGTACGCTACTCGTTAAGCAGATGCCTAGCAAAGACTTGGCTGAGCCTGAGTCAGATGGCAAGACATTGCAAGCTTGGATTGCTGAACAAGGTCTTCAAAGCTCACCAATTTCAGCTGAACTTAACGGCAGAATCTAATATAAAAATTTAGTCACACCATGTGATGTAACGCTTCAACATGGTAGCGGCGGGACGCCGCACTAGAGGCCCCTTCTTGGGGCCTCACCCTTTTCTAAGCCTCAAAATATTCTGCTATTTTTTCTCACATCTCAAAAGCTATGGTTTTTGAAAGTTGAGTAATGATTGCTCACTTAAATATACGTCAATTGTTGTAAAACCAGTTCGCATAGATAATTGCCCACACAGTTCGAAAGCATCAATCTACTTTCCCATAACGTTAAAATCAGAGAGTAAATAAAGATAAACAGGTATGCACTTGATGATCTTCTTCGTGTTCAAGGAGACTAAACAAATTCTAGCTTTAGTGATATCAGGAAGGAGAGTCAGGCCCAATTACATAACTATGAGAAAGTTATCAATCATGGAGCCATTTATCGTAGCAGCTCTGTCAGGCAACCTGTGGTGCAAATTAATAGAGAAGTTTCAGCCATTCTCCTCTAACTGAGGTATACAGCAAGTCCGCCGTCTATATTAGAATAGTGTAGCAACTATCACGTTGCACGCTTGATTTAAGTTTTAAAAACAAAAAGACCGAACTAAATGGGGTATCCAACTATAAATTGGTTACCCCATTCGCTCGGCCTTAGATGCGCATCTTTAGCTACGCGCGTATTTTAGAGCTCGTTTAACTACTCTGCCATTACTCGACAGCAAACATACTCTCTGGCATAGACATCAAGTTATCTGCACCTGATTGCATCGCAGAAACCAGCGAGCGAGTACGCGTTAACAGACGGTCAAAGTAGAAGCCTGTCGTTAAGATCTTGCTCTTGTAGAACTCGGTTTCTGTACTACCTGCATCAAGCTGCTCTTGCGCTTTTACTGCCATTTTGAGCCAGAAATAAGCCACCGATACATAGCCTGAATACATTAAGTAATCGACTGACGCAGCACCAATTTCATCTGGATTAGACGCGGCTGCTTTACCAATATCCATAGTAATTTGCTGCCACTCGTCAAGGTGTGAGCTAAGCG
Source organism: Alteromonas sp. KUL150 (assembly GCF_009811475.1). NCBI lineage: Bacteria > Pseudomonadati > Pseudomonadota > Gammaproteobacteria > Alteromonadales > Alteromonadaceae > Alteromonas > Alteromonas sp. KUL150. The sequence goes on along the minus strand of NZ_BLIJ01000006.1, from coordinate 44,735 downwards.
CGTTAGTCCAAGCACTGAACTGTGCGTTGTCACGTAGAGAGTTGCAGTAGTCGCGCACTTCTTGAACAAATACGTTAAGCAGCTCACCATTAGAACCCATCACTTTACGGCCTAATAGATCAACCGCTTGGATACCTGTAGTACCTTCATACATGGTACAAATACGTGTATCACGGGCTAGCTGTTCCATGCCCCATTCTTTAATGAAGCCATGACCACCATAAACCTGCATGCCGTAGCTAGTTGCTTCTTGGGCTGTTTCAGTTAGAAACGCTTTCACGATAGGTGTTAAGAAGGCCAGTTTAGCTTCGGCTACTTGTTTTTCTGCAGCGTCATCACCGTATAGCGTAACGTCTACTAGTTGCATGCAGTAGGCAGCAAGCGCGCGATTACCTTCCGCGAAGGCTTTTTGCGTCAACAACATACGGCGTACATCTGGGTGCACGATAATAGGATCAGCCGGGCCATCTGGGTTCTTGCGCCCCGTCAATGAACGGAACTGGATACGGTCTTTTGCGTAGCGTAATGCCCCCTGGAAGGCTGCTTCAGACGCGGCTAAGCCTTCAAGCCCCGTACCTATCCGTGCAGTATTCATGAAGGTGAACATGCAGTTAAGACCGCGGTTTGGTGGGCCAATCAAGAAGCCTTTAGCACCGTCAAAGTTAATCACACAGGTAGCGCTGGCTTTGATACCCATCTTATGTTCAATGCTGCCACAGCTCACTGCGTTTCTATCTTGCTTTTCCCCGTCTTCAGAGACGTTGAATTTAGGCACAACAAATAGCGAGATACCCTTAGTGCCTTCTGGTGCATCTGGTAAACGAGCCAACACAATGTGAACGATATTTTCCGACATATCGTGCTCGCCAGCAGAGATAAAGATTTTTGTCCCCGTTAAGCTGTAGCTACCGTCTTCCTGAGGTTCCGCACGGCATTTAAGCATGCCGAGGTCTGAACCGCAGTGTGCTTCAGTTAGGCACATCGTTCCTGTCCACTCGCCACTGATGAGTTTCTCAAGGAACATCTTTTGCTGTATTTCAGTGCCATGAGCTTTTAACGTTTCCATACAGCCTTGGCTGAGACCTGGATACATTGCCCACGAATGATTCGCACCTGAGAACCACTCAGCAATGATAGAAGACAGTGAGTACGGCAGCGCCTGCCCGCCAAACTCTTCCGGGTGAGACATACTTGGCCAGCCGCCTTCTACGTAGGTTTGGTAGGCTTCTTTGAAGCCTTTCGGCGTCGTTACTTCACCATCAACCCACTTACAGCCTTCCTCGTCACCCGACGCGTTGATAGGCGCCAGCGTGTTTTCAGAGAACTTTGCGGCTTCAGCGAAAATTGCCGACACCAAGTCTTCTGAAGCTTCTTCGAAACCTAACTTCTGATAGTGATTTTGATAATCTAATAGCTCATGTGTTACAAACATGGCGTCACGTTGTGGAGCTTTATAACCTTCCATACCCAATACCTATAGAACTTCAAATAAACCAGCAGCGCCCATGCCGCCACCGATACACATGGTACAAACTACATACTTTGCACCGCGTCGTTTACCTTCGATGAGTGCGTGACCCACCATGCGAGCACCGCTCATGCCGTACGGGTGACCAATAGAAATGGCACCGCCGTTTACATTTAATAATTCGTCTGGAATGCCCAACTTATCGCGACAATACAGAACCTGTACTGCGAACGCTTCGTTAAGCTCCCATAGACCAATATCGTCCATGGTTAATCCATGCTGCTTTAATAGCTTAGGAATGGCGAATACTGGGCCAATTCCCATTTCATCTGGCTCACAGCCTGCTACTGCAATACCGCGATAGATACCAAGTGGCTGAGCACTCCCCTTCGCCGCTGACTGCTCATCCATAATAACGGTCGCGCTAGCGCCGTCAGAGAGCTGACTTGCGTTACCTGCGGTAATGCAGCCACCTTCGATAACAGGGTTAAGTGCCTTTAGGCCCTCTAACGTGGTCTCTGGACGATTACCTTCATCTTTTGACAAGGTGACTTCACGCTCTGATGTTTCACCTGTTTCTTTGTTAAATATCGCTTGGACTGCGGTAATTGGCACAATTTCATCATCAAACTTACCCGCTTCCTGCGCCGCTGCGGTTCGCATTTGACTTTGATAACCGTATTCGTCTTGAACGTCGCGGCTAATATTGTAGCGCTTGCCCACAACTTCAGCAGTTTGAAGCATTGGCATGTAGATATCTTTGTGCTTAGCGACAAGCGCAGGGTCTACCGCACGAAACATGTTCATATTCTTGTTTTGCACTAAAGAAATCGAATCTAAGCCACCTGCTACCATAATATTGGTATCGCCAGTGCGGATTGAGTTTGCTGCGGTGGCAATTGCATACATGCCAGAACTGCATTGGCGGTCAAGCGTCATACCCGCCACTGTCACCGGTAAACCACCAGCCAAACCAGCCAAACGACCAATATTCATGCCGCCACTGCCTTGTGTCAGTGCTGCGCCCATCACCACGTCATCGACACTGGCAGGGTCGATGCCCGCACGTGCTACTGCGTTTTGAATAGCGTGCCCACCTAATGACGGTGCGGGTAAGTTGTTTAGGGCACCTTTATAAGCCCGCCCAATTGGCGTTCGTGCTGTACTTACGATAACTGCATCACGCATATTTATATTCCTTTCATTTAGGCTGAGAGTTCAGCCAGAATTTAGCTAGGCTTGTGTACTTTTCACTGGCTGCCTAGCTTTCCCAAGTCTTTATATCTAGTGACGAAAACTTTTACCCGCTCTCGTCGCTAATTTCTTGCTACATCAAGTTACGACTACTTCGCTTGATAGCTTTTAAACGTGCCGCCGTTTTGCGCTAATTTCACTAGCAGATCACTTGGCTCAAGCCACATTTTTCCGTACTCACCCAATTGATCACGATAAGTAGTCAGCTTTTCTAAAATAGTGCCAACCCCTACTTCATCGGCATATTGCATAGGGCCGCCGCGATACACTGGGAAACCATAACCGTAAACGTAAATCACATCGATATCGCTTGATTTAGCCGCAATGCCCTCTTCTAAGATGGCAGCACCCTCGTTTATTAATGAGTACATAACGCGAACGAGAATTTCCTCATCGCTGATGTCTGAGCGCTGCTCAACCCCAAGACGTTCTGCCTCTTGTTTTGCAATTTCTAGTACCTCAGGGTCGGGGATTGGCACTCGACTGCCTGGCTCATAGTTGTAGGTCCCACGTCCGGTTTTAAGACCGTTGCGCCCCTTTTCTACCAAACGATCGGCTACTGCGCCATAAGCAGGATCGTGTGAGATATATTCTTGGCGAGATTGACGCACGTAGTAACCAATATCTAAGCCTGCCATGTCGCCCATGGTGAACGGCCCCATCGGCATGCCAAACTCGGTTAGGACGCGATCAACCTGTTCAGGCGTCGCTCCCTCAAGAAGCAATCTGTTGGCTTCACGACCGTAAGGCTCAATCATGCGGTTACCCACAAAACCGAAGCAAACGCCAACCAACACCGCTACTTTTTTAATGCGTTTAGCCATTTTCATACAAGTCTTAATGACTTCTGCAGATGTCTTCTCTGCTTTTACGACTTCAAGCAGCTTCATTACATTAGCCGGCGAGAAGAAGTGAAGACCAATAACATCTTCTGGGCGCGATGTGGCAGTCGCAATTTCGTCAATATCTAATGTTGACGTATTAGACGCTAAGATGGCGCCGGGCTTACACACTTTGTCAAGCGTCGAAAACACCGTTTTCTTCACTTCCATCTTCTCGAACACGGCTTCAATAACAAGATCAACATCAGCTAAGTCGTCATACGAAGTCGTACCAGACAGGAGCGCCATACGGCTTTCCACTTGTTCTTGAGTTAACTTGCCTTTTTTCGCTGAATTTTCGTAATTCTTTCGAATTAGCGCCAACCCTTTTTCCAGCGCCTCTTCTTTTAATTCAAGCATCGTGACCGGAATGCCAGCATTGGCAAAGTTCATGGCAATACCGCCACCCATGGTACCTGCGCCAATGATGGCGACTTTCTCAATACTGCGTTCAGGGGTGTTTTTATCGAAATCACTTACGTGACCCGCCGCGCGTTCGGCAAAGAAAAAATGCTGCTGAGCACGAGCCTGTGGCGTATTCATGCATTCCATGAAGAGTTTGCCTTCGTTTTTAAGGCCGTCTTCAAACGAAAGTGTGTAGGCACCGCGCACAGCTTCAATACATTTAAGCGGTGCGAAGAATCCTCGCGTTGCTTTTTTAGTTTGTGCAGTAACTGCATCGAAAACCGCCTGCGTTTCGTCAGACATGGTTAACGCAATGTCACTGGTACGCTTTATCGCTTTTTCTGGCGTTAGCGATTGTAGGTAATTTTTTGTATCTTCAAGCAAATGCTCTGGCTTGTCAGAAATTTTATCGAACACACCAGGAAGCTTAACCACCGACGTTGGTTTACCAGTTACAATCATTTCTAAGGATGTTTGAGCGTCAGCTAAGCGTGGAAGTCTCTGCGTACCGCCTGCGCCAGGCAAAATGCCGAGATTAACTTCAGGTAAACCGACTTTGTTGTCGGCAAAGGTGATGCGATGATGACAGGCTAATGCTACCTCTAAACCGCCACCAAATGCAGGCCCAGGGAGGACAGCAACAACCGGCTTAGACGCATTTTCTATCTTGTCTAAAACTTCAGGCAGCATGGGCGATAAATCGCCGCCAGAGAATTCGCTAATATCGGCACCGCCGGAGAAAATAGGTAGTGAAGAAGTAATGACAATAGCGTTTACACTATCATCGCGTAATGCGTTGTCTATACCGCCTATCAACCCTACTCGAAGCGCGCGTGACAGCGCATTCACCGGCGCGCTCTGCATTGTCAGCGTAGCAACACCATGTTGTACTGCATATTCTACGGCTTTATTTTCCATCTCAGTCATAACCATGTCCTGTTTATCACGTTAATTGGATGTTATTGCAGTGTTGTTAATCATCCAAGTTTATTGGTGTTATAGACATTTATCATAATTTTTAATAATCACCGCTAGCCCCTTTGCTGTTTCATTTCTTGATGTAGAGCTTGTCCTACCTTGCTTAAGGTTTATTTGACAGAAAATAAAACCAGTGTTTTTGTTAATTGAGCAACACTTGTTATTACATTTTATTTACAAAAGGATAATTGGCTATGCAAGTGCTTAAAACACCGGAAAGCGCCTTCAACAAAATTACAGACTTTCCCTACTCTCCATGCTTCACTGAAATAACAGACACAGTCAGCAGTGAAATGACAATGGCCCATTATCAATGCGGACCAGAAGATGGACACACAGTCCTTTTAATGCACGGTGAACCTACATGGGCATATTTATACCGTAAAATGATGCCTGTATTGGCCGAAGCGGGATTCAACGTCATAGCACCGGATCTCATTGGTTTTGGGCGTTCAGATAAACCTGTTAGAAAAGAAGATTATTCCTACGCTCGACATCTTATATGGATAAAGGATTGGTTTACGCAGGTTGTGAAAGGGCCTACCACGTTGTTCTGCCAAGACTGGGGAGGATTGTTAGGGCTGCGACTCGTCGCTGACATGCCAGATTACTTTTCGGGTGTAATGGTTTCGAATACCGGATTACCAACCGGTGACCATTCGCCAAGCGAGGCGTTTATTAAATGGCGCCGCTTTTCACAAGATGTGCCGATATTTCCCACTTCAACAGTTATCCAAAATGGGACGACAACAGAATTAGATGAAGCGACACTTGCTGCTTACGACGCTCCCTTCCCTGACGAGCAATACAAAGCAGGGGCGCGGATGTTTCCCCTTCTTGTCCCTACAAGCCCAGACAGTGCAGAAGCACAGGCTAATAAGCAAGCATGGGATAAATTAAAGCAATTCAAAAAACCATTTATAACGGCTTTCGGCGATAGCGACCCCATAACGAAAGGCGGCGATAAATTATTTCAAAAACTTATCCCCGGCTGTAAAGGGATGGCCCATAGGTTAGTAGAAAACGGTGGTCACTTTATTCAGGAAGACCAGGGGGAACTGCTAGCTAACTTGCTTATTCAGTTTATTAAGAAAACCCAACTTAAGTAAGCAGGTTTTCAACAGACACTAAACCATTAACCATTAGGAGATAACCATGGATGCTCTACTCGATTTTTCAGGGCAAGTTGTATTAATTACAGGCGCTGGAAGCGGTTTTGGCCGCTTGTTATCACTCGGCCTTGCCAACCGCGGCGCAAAACTTGTTCTGTCAGATATTAATGAGACTGCACTAGAGGAGACGAAAAAGGACGTAAAAGCCCTCACTGATGTGGTGGTACTAGCGGGTAATATTGCCAGTGAATCACTTAATAAAGACTTAGTTGATAAAGCCATGGAAACCTTTGGCAGGCTGGATATCGCCGTGAATAACGCCGGTATTGCCCATAATCCAGCGCCTATTCACCAAATGACTGAGGAAATCATGGACTCCCAGTTTGCAGTGAATGTTAAGGGCGTTATGTTTGGAATGAAGTATCAAATTCCGGTAATGCTCGCACAAAAACAAGGGCACGTTTTAAATGTGAGTTCACTAGCAGGGTTAGGTGGAGCACCTAAAGGTGGCGCATATGCAGCCGCTAAACATGCGGTATCGGGTATAACGCGAACCGCCGCAGTAGAATACGGCCGCAAAAACGTACGCATTAATGCAATTTGCCCATTCTATAGTCCAACCAACATCCTGAACGTGGATGGTTATAATACCCCTGAGGCACGGGAACAGCTTGGCATGGGCAGCCCAATGAAACGTTTGGGCGAGCCGCAAGAAATCGTAAACACCATGATGCTAATGTTGTCACCAGGCAATAGCTATATGAACGGGCAAACAATAGCCGTAGACGGTGGTGTAACTGCGTGGTGATGCACTTCAAATATCCACAAAAGGCTTATTTAGCTAAATAAAGGTATAATAATGAATACCCTGGTATAACACGTAACGTTTCGATTTCATTCTACTTTAGGTGTAATGACTTTGAACAAACAAAGCCGACGAATGAGGTGGGTGCAACCGCCTCTTACGTCGAACCAGTCTTAGACAAGATGTAAGCCACGCTAATTGATTTTTAAGAGAAACGTGTTATGAAAACGCTGAGTAAATACATGCTTTTATCAATCGCGCTTAGTTCAATTGCATCCTCACCCTCTTTTGCCCTAGAGAATGAGGCATCATTTTCGATGATTCAAGCAAAGGAAATCTCGTCTAACCAAAACGTTAAAAAGCAACGCCTGAATAAGTCATTGGCGCTTAATGCTGTTAAACGCAGTATTTTTCCAGTGCCTCAAAGTAAAAAGCAGCCAAGCGGCCTTTTCTTAATTCATAGCGTTTTGCCCAACAACAGTTCAAAAGCTAACTAGCAACTATTCGACATTTAGCTGGGCTGACCGAGCTATCGCTTGATAAATTCAATGCTTAGTGGATAAACCCACAATTCACCTTTGTTAGCTTTTACCGCCGCCACGATGGCGAAGTTCAAATTTGTTTTACAAAAGCCACGTAGCGTTACACAATGCTTTCGCATGTCTATGTGAACGTTGATTCACGTTAAAAATAAAACAATTAAAGGACAAAGTATGCTCAATCATAAACGCACTCTGATAGCGGCTGTGGTCAGTCTATCACTTATAGGATGTGGCGAAAGTACTACACAGACAGAAATCAACCCCGAACTCACCGCACAAGATGCAAAACAGTTCTTGCAACAAGCACAAGACGATGTTGCAAAAATGCAGGTTCCGGCTGCGCACGCAGAGTGGAGCTATGCCACTAATATCAACTTCGATACTGCTGCAGTCAGCGCCTACTTTAATGAAGTGCTTTCAACGAAAGTCGCTAAGTTAGCTAAAGAGGCGGCGAAGTTTAATGATGTAGACGTTGATGCTGATACCCGCAGGCAGCTTGAACTGCTAAAAAACAGCTTAACTATGCCGCCGCCAGCCGATACAAAAAAAGCAGAACGTTTAGCAAAAATAGGCTCTGAACTTAGTGCCATGTATGGTTCGGGCGAATATTGTAGCAATGACGGTTCTTGCAAAAGCTTAGTAGAAATGAGCAGTGAAATGGCGACCCTGCGCGACGCCGATAAACTATTAGAGTATTGGGCGGGCTGGCGTGAGGTATCAAAACCAATGGCGCCACTTTATGCCGAACAAGTGTCGCTTGCTAACGAAGGTGCAGCAGAACTAGGATTTGAAAACGTAAGTGCGTTGTGGCGTGGCAAATACGATATGCCTGCTGATGAATTTCCAAAAGAATTAGATCGTTTATGGACCCAAGTTGAACCTTTCTACGAGTCACTTCATTGTCATGTTCGAGCGAAGCTTGGTGAACATTATGGTGAAGACCTTGTGCCGCAAGACAAGCCTATTCCGGCGCATTTATTGGGAAATATGTGGGCGCAGAGCTGGGGCAATATTTACGATATCGTTAAACCTCAACAAGAAATGCAAGTGCCAGATGTTACCGGTGCTTTGGCTGCACAAGGCTATGACGAAATTGCTATGGTGAAACAGGCTGAGTCGTTTTTCTCGTCCCTTGGTTTTGAAGAACTGCCAGATACGTTCTGGGAACGTTCTATGTTTCAAAAGCCCGAAGGCCGTGACGTACAATGCCATGCTTCAGCTTGGGACCTAGATGACAAAGACGATCTTCGTATTAAGATGTGTATCCAGAAGACTGGCGAAGAGTTCAACGTTATTCATCACGAACTGGGACACAACTATTACCAGCGTGCTTATAAGGATCAACCTTTACTCTATCGCGGTTCGGCGAACGACGGCTTCCACGAAGCCATCGGTGACACTATCGCCCTGTCTATTACGCCTAAATATCTTAAGCAAATCGACTTAATTGACGAGATTCCAGACGCGTCTAACGATATCGGTATGCTAATGCAGGTTGCACTAGACAAGATAGCCTTTATTCCTTTTGGTTTGATGGTTGACCAATGGCGCTGGAAAGTCATGTCTGGTGAGGTGACCCCAGAGCAATACAATCAGCTATGGTGGGAACTAAGAGAAAAGTATCAAGGCGTAATGGCTCCTAATGAGCGCAGCGCCGATGCGTTTGACCCTGGTGCAAAGTATCACGTTCCTGCCAATGTTCCTTACACACGCTACTTTTTAGCGCATATCCTTCAATTCCAATTCCACAAGGCGTTGTGTGATATCGCAGGTGACGAAGGCCCGCTAAATCGCTGCTCTATTTACGGCAGTAAAGAGGCCGGTAAAGCACTGAACGAGATGTTGGAAATGGGCATGAGCCAGCCTTGGCAAAATGCATTAGAGACATTGACAGGCTCACCGCAAATGGATGCCAGCACCATTGCAGACTATTTTGCACCACTAAAGGCATGGCTTGATGAGCAAAACGCCTCTCGCCAATGTGGCTGGTAAATGATCCGCTAAAAAGAGCAAGATAAAACGCTCAATGTAAGTGATAAAGCCTCGACTATTCGAGGCTTTTTTGTTCAAATTAAACTTTTGTCCCATTGTAAGTTTGCGGTAAAAGCGTACCGTTTACGCCACTATAGCGTTAAATTTATTTAAGTATGAAAGGCCTATTTACTCACTTGCTTATTACTATCAGTATTTTTCTTAGCCTTGCACTTAATGCTCAAGCTAAAATTGATGCGCCCGCCTTTCAATCTTTCAATAAAGAGAGTGGGATTGCTCACGTCTCCATTGCTGACATTGCAGAAGACAAATACGGCTTTCTTTGGCTCGCATCACAGTCTGGCATTGATAAGTTCGACGGCTATACTTTTTCTAATTTTGGTATGTGGGGTGAAGACAAAGCCTCAGGTTTACAGACTCTCCTAGCACTACAGATAGAAGCGAGTAAGGATGGCCAATATATGTGGATCGGCACATTTAGTGGTTTAAGCCGCCTTAATGTAGATACCGAAATGTTTGAACACTATACGCTTCCAACGTCGTCTTCACTTACTAAACACGTTATTAACCGTATCAAAAGAACTGAAGATGGAAAACTCTGGATTATTTCAGAACGTGACCTTTATACATACAATGAAGAAACGGACAGTGTAGAACTTGTAAGCTATCTAGCAGATACGACTAGCACGCTTACTGATGTTGCACTTTTAGGTAAAACCCTTTACGTAGCATCTACCGCTGGCCTTTTCAAATTTGACCCTATTAAGAAGAAATTAGAGTCAGCCGCGACGGATAAAATCAACATAACAAGGTTGGCCGTAGCCGAGCGCTCAACGCTGTTTTTGGGCACAGCCACTCGTGGCGTCTGTCTTTATAACCCAAGTCGTAAAAGCGAGAAGATTACGGCTCAGTGTACTTCGGAAGTGCATGGGTTGTCTGACAATTATGTGACAGACATTATGCTTAGCGCTAAGGGCGACGTTTGGGTTGGCACTGAAAGTGGACTCAATCTATTGACCTCTTTTAGCACCTACACGGTAGTGGAAATTCCAATGTCAGAAAAAGAGGCTGGCAATGAGCGAGTCTCAAGTATTTTTCAAGGTCGAACAGGCCTAGTTGTCGTGGGAACCAAAGACGATGGTTTTGCCATCGGTAATCCGGGGTTAAGCCACTTTCAGTCAACAGAAGTAGGTGACGGACGAATCATCGGGTCCATGACAAGTTATAAGGACAATAAAGTCTGGATTACCAATGAGAAGGGGCTGTGGCTTTTCGACACCGTTGAAAACAGCTATGAAGGCCCCTTCACATCAAGCGATGCTAGAGAAAATGACGATATATCGAGCGATAAGCTCCTGGGTCTCGTTTATGATGATAAGAGAGACGACCTTTGGGTCGCTACCCGCTCTGGGCTTGCAAAACTTAATAAGCAAACCAATCAGTTAGATATTGTAGCTATGCAAGGTAAAGCTGGATACAGTGTTAACGTAGATGCAGAGGGTGATATTTGGTTCGGCGGCTACAGTGATGGTGTATTCGTTTTTCGGCCATCCGAAAGAAGAATAATAAAGCAGTGGCCCTTGTCATTAACCACCCGAATTTTGATGGAAGATAAAGAAAGCGCATGGCTCAGTACGGTTTCTGGACTGCACCTTGCCAACAAACTTACCGGGGAAATAGCCAGCGTTAGCCAATATACTGACAAAATTACTGATAAAACCGTTGTTACTTGGATCTCTCGCTCGAAACGCGGTGGCTACTGGGTAGGCACTCAGGCGGCAGGCTTATTTTTCATCACCAAAGACGGCAATGATTTATCCTCCATCAAGGTCACACAATTGAAGCGAGAGAGCAGGTTAAGCAATATTTCGATCGGCGCAATAATAGAAGACGATGAGTATGGGTTATGGATATCAACGATCGAGGGCATAACTTATATCGCGCCAAACCTTTCTTCCCTCTCCTACTATGGCGCTGAGCATGGCGTATTGACAACGGGTTATTACATTGGCTCAGTGGCTCTGACACGAAATAACACCATTCTTTTTGGCGGCGCAGAGGGGCTTACACTTTTTAATCCATTAAATGTGGTAAGTACAAAATGGGATCCAAGTATCCATCTTACAAAAATAGAGGTAGTAAGTAAGGAGCAAGAGAGCGGTAAGACGTTTCAGCAAAAAGTAAGCTTAGGTAGTACTGTGAGTCTTAACCACAATGACATTGCACTATCTATTGAATTTGCAGCGTTGAATTACATCAATGCGAATGAACTCCGCTATGCTTACAAACTAGCCGACTTTGAAAACAGTTGGCGCTTTACCGACGCCAAAAATCGCGCAGCGACTTATACAAATCTAGATCCGGGTCGATACCGATTTACGGTAAAAGCCATTAATAAAGAGAATGAATGGAGCAGTAACGAAGCGCAAATTGAGGTTATTGTTGTACCGCCGTGGTGGGATAAACCGATATGGCGAACGGTATTCCTGCTCACCATTATTTTACTCTTGTCCTCTGCCGTCTGGTTCAGAATTAGGACATTAAAAAAACGCTCGGCCGAACTCGCGCTAAAGGTGGAAGAAAAAACAAAAGACTTAGAGGCAGCGGTTGAAAAGCTTACCCTACTCTCTACTCAGGATACGCTGACCGGCCTGAAAAATCGCCGTTACTTTTCGCAGCGCGCAAGTGCTCAATGGCATGAATACAAACGACACAACCGCACGTTCTCTCTACTCATTATTGATATCGACCATTTCAAGCGCATCAACGATAACTACGGTCATCAAGCTGGAGATATCGTACTAACGAAGGTGGCGCGAATTCTCGAAGATAACCTTCGTGAGAGCGATGTAATCTCTAGATGGGGCGGTGAAGAGTTTCTGATATTACTTCCCTCTTTAAGTCTAAAGGAAGCCTACTGGGTTGCTGAAAAATTACGTAAATGTATAGCCGAGACAAGTATTGCTATTTCTGATAATAAAATCAACGTGTCTATTACGTGCGGCGTCGCTGATATTACCGACTACGAAAGTATTGAAGCCTGTATTTACGCGGTTGATAAAAAACTATACCGAGGTAAAGAATCTGGACGAAATGCTGTAATCAAATAAGCGCTAACGTCAACTAGCACTCTACCGCGGGCAAAACACAGCCCTCCTATTTTCATTTTTCTATGGCAAGGCTGATGTCGTCAATCTCTTCATCATGCATTTAACCGCTCTTTTTGATCGCTTTACGCATGTGACCACTATCCATCTTTGAATTCATATTTAATAACGATTCGCTTATAGAATTTAAAGGAGTATCAAATAATGGCTAATGTATTAGTAATCGGCGCATCAGGACAAATAGGTAAACAGGCAACCGTAAAATTATTAGATGCGGGGCATAAAGTACTAGCCCCAGTAAGAAGCCCTGATAAATTATCAGATATAGAAAATGATAGTCTCACTGTTGTTGAGCAAAATTTGGAAGACGATTTTTCAGCGCATTTTGACGGTGCCGACGTTGTTGTATTTACCGCTGGGTCTGGCGGAAACACGGGCGCAGAGAAGACTATCATGATAGACCTGTGGGCGGCACGTAACGCAGTTAACTATGCCAAGGATGCAGGTACACCTAAATTTGTAATGATAAGTTCAATTGGTGCGGGTGATCCAGATGCGGTTTCTTCGGAAATTAAGCCCTATTTAGTCGCTAAACACATGGCAGACGAGCACTTAATTAATAGCGGTTTGCATCACGTTATTTTACGTCCTGGCACGCTATTGAATGAACCTGGAACACACCTGGTTCGCACCGATATGCCTGATAATAAAGACGATGCCGTTATTCCAAGGGAGGACGTTGCTACCGCCATTGTAGAAAGTGTTGCAAGAGAGAGTAGTGATAACATCATCACCTATTTATTTAAAGGTGATACGCCCATTTCTCAGGTTTTCTAGGCTAGCGAAAGTAACTCGCTTGGCTAAAGCTTATTAAGCGTTAGGATGAGCGGCCTTCTTGTATTATCTAAAGACAAATATAAGAGGGTCGCTTTTTTTGTTTATTCTATCTGTTTTAATACGAGGTTTGATCGCAAATAATTAAGTGTGTTAGCCCATTGAAACATTATGGTATCAGCGATTGGCTAACCCAATTTCCATTCTCGTCTTTTTCATGCCACTCACGATTTTGTGGGTTTCCTCGCAAGTTTAAATAATCTACATTTTGTATAGCGAGCAATATGGTACAGAAATGTGAAGGAACCTGCTTAAAGTCCCCTTCAATATGAAGCGCAGAACCATCATTTCGAGGGGTACCCGGCTCTCCCCAAAAGAACTGTTTTTTTCCCGCATCAGATAGCTTGTCCCACTGCTGTTTTACCAAATCATAATTATCATCAGCGGTCATCACTGTCGCATTACATGAAAAACGATACTGCTCTCTGGTCTTCGAAAAATACCAGCACACTTGAGCGTTAGCGTTTTGAGAAAGCTGGTCAAATTTCTCGGAACGAGTATCTGAGATAACAACTAATTGGTCATCGTTTGTTATCCCTCGAAACACCACGGTTCGACAAAAAGGCGCACCGCTTTCCCCCACGGTAGCCAATTGAAAATATCGACTTTCGGGCATACTTCGGGTTTGGTGCAAACTTTTCGTTAATCCTTGTCGCCACTGGGGCATGATTACCTCCGATTGCTTGTCGTTAACCGTATGCGTTAGGCCACTTTTTGTTTGCTGGCAAGAGAAAACAAAGTATAAAAATTACGCGTAGTTATCTTTGCTAATTCTTCCACCGATACGCCTTTAAGTTCTGCAATAAACTCAGCAACTTCTACTACGTAACCCGGCTGGTTTTGCTTGCCTCTATAAGGGACAGGAGCGAGCCAAGGAGAGTCAGTTTCAATCAATAACCGCTCTAAAGGGATCGCGCTTACTACGTCTCGTAATTCAGCAGCAGAATTGAAGGTCACAATACCAGAGATAGAAATATAAAAATCCATGTCGATGGCTGCTTGTGCCATTTCCAGCGACTCTGTAAAGCAATGTAATACGCCTCTCGTATGTGGCGCCTTATGCTCTTTCAGCAAATTAATGGTATCTTCCCGCGCATCTCGGGTATGGATAATTAGCGGCTTATTGGTTTCATTCGCCACTTTGATATGATCCACAAATGATGTCAGCTGTACATCTTTGCTTTCTGGGCTGTAAAAATAATCCAACCCGGTTTCACCTATAGCGACAACCTCTTTACGTTTTGCTTTTTCCAAAAGCACTTCATAAGTGCATGCCTCGTCTTGGTGTAATGGATGAACACCACAAGACACAGAAACATCATCAAAACCACTTACCGCTTCCAACATGCTGTCATAATCGCCTACCGACACACAGACGCACAAGAAGTGCTCAACACCACGGGCTCTCGCAAAGTTAAGCGTTTCTGCCAGTTCTTGCGGGCTTTGCTTTAATCGGTCTAAATGACAATGAGAATCTACGAACAAACTACACCTATATTTTTGTAGTTAATACCCACAACATAAGATGGTTTCTTATATTGTGTTATTAACGTTGAAATTGTTTGAGTAACCCAAAAAGCACCATGGACTTGTTGACACCTGCATGCTGAAGCGTTTTGACGGCCTCAACACAGGTTTTGTAACGATTAAAGTCAACAACTTGCTGGCGCTGCATATAGTCATCATGAGCCATTTGCTGACACCACAATGCAACTTGTTGAGCATTGTCCTGCCACTTACTCGCCAGCGTTTGTGCCTGCAAGTTGGCATCACCGGCTAGCAGCGCCTGGATACCATCGCTGAAATTGCGGTAGCTAAAATCATTATCGCCTGATAATGCTTCTTCCACGCGCAACGGGGCATAGCCATAGGCGGCAAGTAATGCTTCGCTTGCATCTTTTACGCCTTTGGCTTGCAAGTAGTTCAAACTCTCTGATACTGACGGCAGTGGCAATAATTGCCTCTCACAACGGCTTAGTATTGTAGGCATAAGCTTGTTAATATTGTCAGTTATCAAGAGCAAGAATGTGTTATTTGTGGGCTCTTCCAAAGTTTTCAACAGCGCATTAGCTGCCGCCTCAGTCATAGAGCCAGCGCTCGGGATAAGCAACACCTTGTTGCCTCCCATTTGCGCCGTTCCTGAGAGCTTGGCAATACCTTCGCGAATTTTATCCACGCCGAGTTGCTTCTCACTTTCAAGGATGTGGAAGTCAGGATGATTGCCAGCTTGTCTTAGCTGACAGCTCTGGCACTGCTCACACGGGCCGTCTGCACCTGGGCGCTTGCACAGCAGTGCGTTGGCAAGCCCAATAGCAAGACGGTGCTTACCGATGCCCTCTGGCCCAGTTAAAAGCAATCCATGATGCAGCTTTTTAGCCAGATATCGAGAGAGTAAGGTGGCATAGGTTGCAGTGAACCAAGGCAACATCTGCATTAACCGTCTCCTAACACAGATGTATTTCGCTGGCTGACATCGCCGCTGCATTCGCTAGTTATATAGTGATGAATAACTGCAATAACGTCTTGATGAACCTTGTCCATAGACTGCATAGCACTCACTACTACTATACTTTCATCTTGGTCTGCTAATTCGAGATATTTAGCGCGGGTACGCTCAAAGAACGCTAAACCAGCTTGCTCTATACGGTCTAGCTCGCCACGCCCACGAGCACGTTCTAGGCCCACTGCAGGGTCAACGTCTAGGTACAAAGTCAGGTCTGGCTTGAAACCTTTTAACGCGATGTCGCTTATCGCCGTCATCGTTTTTTCGCTAACACCACGACCGCCGCCCTGATAAGCTTGAGACGATAAATCGTGCCTATCTCCCACTACCCACGCCCCCGTATCGAGGGACGGCAAAATTTTATTCGTAAGCAGTTGAACCCGGGCAGCGTACATTAAAAGCAGCTCCGTCTCTTCACTTACCGTTTCATGCCAATCATGCTTCACACATTCGCGAATGGCTTCGGCCATTGGTGTACCGCCAGGCTCTCGAGTTTGTTCCACGCGCTTTCCGGCTTTTTTTAACGCCTCAACAATCAACCCGATTACAGAGCTTTTACCTGCCCCTTCAAGGCCCTCTACTACAATAAACTTTCCGCGCATGACGTTTTAAACTCTATTTATTTTTCAGTGTTTCGCGATAGATAATGAACGCATTGGTCAATTTCACTGCGTTATCTTTTAAGCTGATATTTTCGCACAGCAGCGTTGTGTTCTTCTAGTGTTGTGGAAAATTGATGACTTCCATCTCCTTTTGCCACAAAGTACAGCGCATCAGTTGATAAGGGATGCAGCGCAGCATGAATAGCAGCTTTTCCGGCCATGGCAATCGGCGTTGGCGGTAACCCTTTAATAACATAGGTATTATAGGGTGTAGCGGCACGCAGGTGCTTGCGCGTAATATTTCCGTCGAACGTAGGTCCAATACCGTAAATTACGGTGGGATCTGTTTGCAGACGCATATTTCTATTAAGCCTGTTAATAAATACGCCTGCTATCATATCCCGCTCTGACGGCACTGCAGTCTCTTTTTCAATAATACTCGCCAAAATGAGCGCTTCATATGGGGATTGCAACGGCAAATCAACAGCGCGCTGTTCCCATTCGCTAGTCACATAATCGACCAGTGCACCATGAGCCCGCTTCAAAATTTGGCTAGCCTTGATACCTTTCGTGAAAAAGTAGGTATCGGCTAAATAAACGCCTTCAGTGTGTTCAACGTTTTCACAACACCACTTTACGTCATTATCATTGGTTATCTCTCGTAACGTAGCATCAGTAATATCAAATTCTAGCTGATTGTTTTGTCTCAACGTATCAAGCCACTGGGAGAGCGTTAGGCCCTCAACTAAACTTACTGCAAACAAATGCTCATCACCCTCGGTAAAAAGGGTAAAGGCATCAACGAGGGATTGACCGGGCCGCAACATATAAGAGCCTGATTTAACCAACGTGTTACCTGCAAAAAGCTTTAGCCAAACCTTAGCCACAAACGGGGATACCTCACTCAAACCTTCATTACGCAACAGCTTTACCGTTCGATAGGCATTGCTTCCGCGCTCAATAGTAATGAGGGTTTCTTTTTGCAGCTTTAAGGGCGTAGTCACCTTCGAAGATACAAACATAACGCCCGATACAGCCCCGATGACAACCAGTAAGCCAAGGGTTAAAAGGAGAATTACTAAGCGCTTCATTCTTACCGCTCTCCTAAATTCACAGGTTTTAATTCCATTTTAAGCTCTCGCTTTTTATGCTTATCATTATTTTGAGTTTGTCGGCGTACCCTGCGCGAGTGCTTTGGGTTAGCGCTTTCCATCATTCAGTCGCTGCTGTAATGCTTCAATTGCCTTGTTCTTCACGTCAAAACTAACCATTGAAAAATCGGGCATTCGAAGTTCCTTCACGGGTATTACACCCATTAAAGCATTCGTCATCACGACAGCGCTGGCGCTTTGTAAATGAGAAAGCTGATACTCTCCCACATGTAATTCATTATTATCATTTAGCAATGAATCGATAAGATATTGCCTCACCACGCCATTAACTCCACTCCCTTTCAGTGAAGGGGTGTACCAGGCATTGTTATAGAAAAAAAACAGATTGCCCGCGCTTGCTTCAATCACATTGTCTTGAGTGTCACATACGATAGCGTCGTCTGCGCCTGCCTCATTCACTTCATGTTTAATCAGGACCTGTTCTAATCTATTCATATGCTTCACGCCCGCGAGCAGCGGTTGAATGGCTAACCGAGTTTGAGCACATATAACAGATAAACCTTTCCGAGACATATTGTCATAATAACTGGGAAAAGGATGCTGACTAAATCTGACCTGAACCACACTGTCTTCGCTTCGCGCATACCCTCTGCCCGTCTGTCCACCTGAAATGTGCACTTTTAAGACGTATTTAGATTCCAAATCGTTACGTGACGATGTGGCGATATGATCTATATGCTCAGAAATAGCGACGTCCAGGGCTTTGATATCAATATCAAGTTTAATTGCTGCGGCGTCGTGCTTTAACCTGGATAAATGATAAGGCTTTAGCTGTGCTTTATTGCGATGGACCAACAATGTGGTAAACACACCGTCTCCGTAATTAAATGCCCGGTCACTGGGTGAAATAGGCGTAGCATTTGGAATAATTATCAATGCTTGGTCTTACTTGCTGATTTACTGATTAGAAGGAGTATACCAAGTTGCGTTGGTCAAACAACTCATAGCGCTACTCAGCATAGGCTAATCATTGCATTTCAACACCTGGTAATCCTTTAACCCATTTGACTAGATTAATAATCAAACAACTAGGAGGGTTTAGGGAGCCTTGTGATTGTCCATCGCTAATACCAGTCCGCATAGATAATTTCACTTCGCTTACAGCGAATTTTTGCTGCTGGGGTTTATTGATGTGCGAAATCAGTTAACGAGAATGTAAGAAAAAGGCAGCGGTTCGCTGCCTTTTGAAAATAACATCTATGCTTTTGCTAGATCTAGATTCGTTTGAAAACCAACGAACCATTGGTACCGCCAAAGCCGAATGAATTACATAGCGCGTAATCTTCATTGAAGGCTTTCGCTTTGTTTGCGACAAAATCTAAGTCGCACCCTTCGCCTGGTTCATCTAGATTGATCGTTGGCGGCGCCATTTTGTCACGCAATGCTAAGATAGTAAAAATTGCTTCTACAGAGCCAGCAGCACCTAGTAGGTGGCCTGTCATTGATTTAGTAGAACTTACCAGTAGCTTGTAAGCATGATCATTGAAAACGCGCTTAACCGCCGCAACTTCAGCAATATCGCCGGCTGGCGTTGATGTACCGTGAGCGTTCACGTAACCAATGAGGTTCGCATCTACGTTCGCGTCATTGATAGCATTTTGCATTGATGCTGCTGCCCCCTCACCATCTTCTGGTGGTGATGTCATGTGATATGCGTCGCCGCTCATACCGAAACCAACAAGCTCAGCGTAAATATGCGCGCCACGGGCTTTCGCTGCCTCGTACTCTTCCAGCATGATGACACCAGCGCCCTCGCCCATAACAAAACCATCGCGGTCTTTATCCCATGGACGACTTGCAGCCTGTGGATTGTCATTGCGAGAAGACAACGCGCGCGCTGCTGCAAAGCCTGCCATTCCTAACGGTGTGATAGAGGCTTCAGCACCGCCAGCTAACATAGCATCTGCATCGCCGTAAGCAATAGTTCTTGCGGCAATACCAATATTGTGAACGCCTGTAGTACATGCAGTCACAACGTTTAAATTCGGTCCTTTCAACCCTTCCATGATAGACAAAAAGCCTGAGATCATGTTGGTAATGGTTGAAGGTACAAAAAATGGCGATACGCGCTTAGGACCGCTATTTGTCAGCTTTAAATGGTTTTGTTCAATTTGTTCTAAACCACCTATACCTGAGCCAATAGCAACACCAACACGGTGAGCATTATCTTTAGAAACACTGAAACCAGAATCGACCAGCGCTTGCTTGCCAGCTGCAATACCCAACTGGATGAAGCGGTCCATTTTTTTGGTTTCTTTCTTTTCAATGTATTGCTGCGGATCAAAATCATTGATTTGACCTGCGAAACGGGTTGAATAGTTACTACAATCGAAATGGGTGATTTCACCGATGCCGCTCTCGCCCGCGAGCAATTTGCGCCATGTGTCTTCGCTATTAAGACCTAATGGTGAAAGCATTCCAAGACCAGTAACCACTACGCGACGTTTTGTCACAAAAAGCCCTCGCTTTGGAACTAAGGTAGGAGATACAAAAACGGCTCTTAATAAGAGCCGTTTTGTCGCTACTTAAGACTTAAGCGTCTTTGTTAGCGTTGATGTAGTCAATTGCTGATTGAACTGTAGTAATTTTCTCTGCTTCTTCGTCAGGAATTTCAGTATCGAATTCTTCTTCCAAAGCCATTACTAGCTCAACAGTGTCAAGTGAATCAGCGCCTAAATCGTCAACGAATGAAGCTTCTGCTTTTACTTCTTCTTCTTTAACGCCAAGTTGTTCAACGATGATTTTCTTAACGCGTTCTTCAATGTTACTCATAATTCTAGGTTTCCCTTAAAACGTCACTAGATAATAAAAGTGCCGCTAGTTTATTTTGCAAGGTGCATCCTTGCAAGCACCAGTTTAAACAAATTTTCTGGTCAAACCAGCGACATTCGAAATTCGTAAAATACTATTTTTACATCCAAGTTCGGGTAAATACCACCCCAAACTAGGGAAAATTCGCAAAAATTGCGAATTTACCCCATATACATACCACCATTAACATGGATGGTTTCGCCTGTAATATAGGCTGCACCATCGCTCACCAAAAAGGCAACAGTGGCTGCAATTTCATCAGGCTCGCCTAATCGGTTAGCCGGAATATCTTTAAAAATGGCTGCTTTTTGATCATCACTTAGCGCCTTTGTCATATCTGTATCGATAAAACCAGGGGCAACAACGTTGATTGTTATACCACGAGAAGCCACTTCTCTCGCCATAGATTTAGAAAAACCAATGACGCCGGCTTTCGCAGCAGCATAGTTGGCTTGACCAGCATTACCTGCGCTGCCTACCACAGAACCAATATTTACTATGCGCCCAAAGCGTTTCTTCATCATACCGCGAAGTACAGCTTTTGACAGCGTAAATATTGAAGTAAGGTTAGTATCTATAATATCTTGCCACTCGTCATCTTTCATGCGCATCAAAAGATTATCGCGCGTAATGCCTGCATTGTTGACCAAAATATCAATCCCACCGTGAGCGTCGTTAATCGCTTTCAAGGTGGTATCAACACTTTCCTTGTCGGTAACATTCAGTGCAAACCCTTGACCACCGAACTCAGAAAGATAGTCACTAATTGCTTGTGCGCCATTTTCGCTCGTGGCCGTGCCAATAACCGTTGCGCCTTGTTGCGCTAGCTGTGTGGCAATCGCTTTGCCTATTCCTCGGCTCGCTCCGGTTACCAGCGCAATTTTACCGTCTAATTGACTCATTGCGATTCCTTATTATTTTAGTGCTTCTACACCGTCAGGTGTATTTACTGCAAGAGACGCTAAGCTCTTATCAATGCGTTTATTAAGACCTGTCAGCACTTTACCCGGGCCAACTTCAATAACGCGCTCTACACCTGCTGCAGCTAAGTATTCCACGGTACGTGTCCACTGTACTGGGCAGTAAAGTTGTCTCACTAGCGCGTTTTTGATTGCATCACCCTGTGTTTCAATGGTGACATCAACATTATTAACAATATTGATTGCAGGCTCGTGAACATTTAAAGAAGAAAGCGCTTCTTCGAGTTTATCCGCGGCCGGTCGCATTAGCTCACAGTGAGAGGGCACACTTACCGCAAGTGGAAGTGCGCGTTTAGCGCCCGCTTCTTTACAGGCGTTAGCAGCTTGCTCGGCGGCGTTCTTTTCCCCTGCAATAACCACTTGGCCTGGAGAGTTAAAGTTAACTGGTGCAACTACATCGCCTGTAGCAATAGCAGTTTGCTGACAAATATCTGCAATTTCAGCATCATCCAAACCGATAATGGCATACATAGCGCCTGCGCCTGCCGGCACAGCTTCCTGCATATACTTACCGCGTGCTTCTACGAGTTTAATGGCGTCAGAAAAGTCCATCGCCCCACCGCACACTAGCGCTGAATACTCTCCAAGGCTGTGCCCTGCAAGATAGTCTACGTCTAAACCTTGCTCACGAATTACACGCCAAATTGCAACACTTGCAGCAAGCAACGCTGGCTGAGTAATATGGGTTTCGTTAAGTTTACCGTCTGTATCGTTCTGGACTAAGTCCCACAGGTCATAACCAAGTGCGTCAGAGGCTTCTTTAAAGGTTGCTTCGATAATCGGAGACGTCTCAGCAAGCTCTTTTAGCATGCCTACGCTTTGAGAGCCTTGCCCCGGAAATACACAAGCTGTCTTTGTCATGTCGATTCCTTGTTATTGTTTTACTAGAAACGAGAATACATCAAAAATTTCTGAAGCGATTGCCGAGCTTAATAGCGAACCAGCGCCGATGCCCAGGCAAATCCGCCACCAAATGCTTCTAGTAATAAATGCTGTCCGCGCTGAATACGCCCGTCTCTGATAGCGGTATCTAATGCTGTTGGTACAGTGGCCGCAGATGTATTACCGTACTGCTCCAAGGTAAGCACAACCTGGTCAAGAGACATATTCAGCTTTTTCGCTGTGGCTTTTATAATTCTAAAGTTTGCTTGGTGTGGCACTAACCAGTCAAGATCAGTTTTTTCCATACCGTTAGCAGCAAGGGTTTGCTCCACTACTTCTGAAAGCTTAGTTACCGCAACTTTGAAGACCTCGTTGCCGCGCATTACCCCCCAGTTTTCGTGCACTGATTGCTCATCACCACGGGTTGGGTTTCCAACGTACAACAAATCCCCGTGAGAACCAGATGCGTTAATGTGGGTCGAGAGAATACCAGGCTCATCGCTTGCTTCTATTATCGTTGCCCCTGCGGCATCACCAAATAGAATAACCATGGTTCTGTCTTCGGGGTTAATCAAACGACTTAAACAGTCAGTACCGACGACAAGAATGCGTTTTGCCATGCCTGACTTTATGTACTGATCGGCTACACTCAGAGCGTAGCAATACCCTGCGCATGCTGCAGCAACATCAAATGCGGGAATACCGTCTAAATCAAGAATGCGTTGAATTTCGCATGCTGTGCTTGGAAGCGCATAGCGACCACTTGTGGTAGCGCACACAATCATGTCGATAGATTTTGGGTCGATACCGGCCATTTCGATGGCCTTTTTACTGGCTTCTGCCCCCATGGTAGCAGCGGTTTCATCTGCTCCAATAATGCGTCGCTCTTTAATCCCAGTACGGTCAGTGATCCATTCATCACTGGTGTCTACCATTAATTCTAGGTCAGCGTTCGTACGCACGTCGCTGGGATAATAGCTACCTGTTCCTATAAAGCGTGAATATTTGCTCAAAGCTGCTCCAACAATACCGTTTCTATCTTTGTCTTTATCTTTTCAGGTAAATGCATCTTTGCTTCTTTCATTGCTTGCACGATGGCGTAATAAAAGGCGTCTTTTTGTGCATTTCCGTGACTCTTGATAACAATGCCGCGCAATCCTATCAGACTCGCACCGTTATACTGGTCGGGGTTCACACTGTTATAGATAGATTTCAGTAATGGGAAAGCAATTTTGGCTAATAATCGGGTATATAAATTCTTTTGTGTTTGACGTTTCACCTCGTTAATCACTAACTTAGCTAACCCTTCGCTAGATTTTAGTGCTACGTTTCCAGTGAAGCCATCGGTAACTACCACGTCCGCATGGTCGGTAAAAATATCATCGCCCTCAACATAACCAATATAGTTAATGCCAGGTGCGTCTTTGAAAAGCTGGTCGGCAGATTTTACCTGCGCATTACCTTTAATATCTTCTTCACCCACATTGAGCAAAGCAACGCGGGGGGACGCAATGCCAGCAACTTCTTGTGCCAGTACGGATCCCATGACGCCATATTGAAATAGTATTTCAGGCGTGCAATTTACATTGGCGCCTAAATCGAGGAGAAATACGTTGTGATGTCCTGTGGTAGGCATCATGTTAATAAGCGCGGGTCTATCAATACCAGACAGTGTTTTAAGCAGGTAAAAAGATAGAGTGAGTAGCGCTCCAGTATTGCCTGCACTTACGCACGCATCAGCTTCGCCACTTTCGACAAGCTCAATAACACGGCGCATAGAAGAGTCTTTTTTATTTCTGAGCGCTGATGTCGGCGCTTCGCCCATTTCAACAACTTGCGAGCAGTGTTTTACGGAAACACGACGTCGCTCTGTATCAGAAAGAGGTTGAAGACCTGAATGGATAATTTCTTCGTCACCGCACAATGTAAAGTGAACATCGGGGTGAAGTTGGATAGCCTTGACGGCTGCAGAAAGGATAACAGGGGGACCATGATCGCCCCCCATGATATCTAACGCGATGGTTAGTGTAGACAAAATGTAGTCGCCGTATTACGCGCCGATTACTTTCTTGCCTTTATAATAACCGTCAGCAGTCACGTGGTGACGACGGTGAGTCTCGCCTGACGTTGAATCGACAGACAAAGTCGCGCCTGTCAATGCATCGTGTGAGCGACGCATACCGCGCTTAGAACGCGTTTTACGATTTTGTTGTACTGCCATAACTTACTCCTGGTCTCGCTTAAGTTCTTTCAAAACCGCGAAAGGGTTTTGTCGCTCTTGTTCCGGTTCAATCTTTCCAAACGACATGTCGTCTCGCTTTACCGTACACTCCGACTCTGCATGAAGGGGTACAATTGGCAAAGATAACAGTAGCTCGTCTTCAAAAATTTGAAGCAGACTAACTTCTCCGTGGTCGTTGACCTCTACCGGTTCGTAAGCCTCGGGAATGATGTCGTCGCTTTCCTGCTCTTCTCCCTGCACTGGAGTAAAACAGAATTCCGCTTCCACGGGATAATCAAGTTCACCATTACACCTTTGACAGATAAGTGTTACCTGCGTGGCTAGGCGGCCGTGAAAAACAGTAAGACCCTGCGCGTCTTTTTCGAACTGCACTTCTGCGTCCACATAGTCGTTG
This sequence comes from Alteromonas sp. KUL150, assembly GCF_009811475.1. Taxonomy (NCBI): domain Bacteria; kingdom Pseudomonadati; phylum Pseudomonadota; class Gammaproteobacteria; order Alteromonadales; family Alteromonadaceae; genus Alteromonas; species Alteromonas sp. KUL150. The sequence goes on along the minus strand of NZ_BLIJ01000006.1, from coordinate 19,711 downwards.
CATCGGACAACTGCTTCACTCAATCGTTCCATATCTTTAGACGCAATCACGCCCCGGTAATCGGAACGTTTCATGGCGCTTTTAGTCGGTTCAACCGAATGAGGGAGTTTCACTTTCTGCATAGGGCGCGCATGATAAAGGGTCAACCCCTTCCTGTCAAAGCATAATTGCGTTTTAACTTACAATAAAAGGCTGTATATATCGAGCAATGATAATGTACCATCGCAGAATAAAGCGTCGGTAAAAACACCGAATAACACATGTTCTGCAACATATTGATTTCAGCACAAGGAGTTTTTGTGGCTCATCTGGTTCTAGCTTCCTCTTCTCAATACCGAAAAATGCTGCTTGCCAATATTGGTATTCAGGTAGATACATATGCTCCGGATATTGATGAAACGCCCTTATGCAATGAAAGCCCCACTGCATTGAGTTTGCGTCTTGCAGAGGCGAAAGCGCGCAAGGTAGCGGCTGAATACAATTCTTCAGATAGCGATGTCATCGTTATCGGTAGTGATCAAGTCGCGCTCGTACAAACAGACATTGGCCCCCAGTTGCTAGGGAAACCAGGTAGCTCAGATAAGGCTGTGGAGCAGCTTATGTCGTGCCAAGGTAAGCAAGTTTCATTTTATACTGCCCTTTGTTTGCATCAGCCCGAAACGAATAAAACGATTACACAGGTGGATGAAACACGAGTATTTTTCCGACACAATAGTGAAGAAGCCATTCGCGCTTACATAGAAAAAGAACAACCTTTAGATTGCGCGGGCAGCTTCAAAAGCGAAGGGTTAGGTATTTTACTGTTTGAGAAAATTGAAAGCCGAGACCCTAACAGTTTAATAGGGCTTCCTATTATGCTGTTAAATGAATTACTCGGCGCACACTTCAACGTTGACTTGCTAGAGATAGCTGCGCGTTAAAAAGCGCTAATTAAAAAGTGCGGCTTCCAACTCACTTACAGAATGAACTAACGCAACGGGTGACAACGCTTCTAAGTGCACCTGCGCATGCACGCCGTATGACACCCCTATTCTGTCCATACCAATGGTTTTAGCCATTTGCATGTCGTAGGTGGTATCGCCAATCATAACTGCATCGCTTATTTCAAATTCAAGCTCATCTAAAAGCTGCAACAGCATATCAGGCGAAGGCTTTGACTCGGCCTCGTCGGCGGTTCTTGATGCACTAAAGAAGCTGCCTGTATTGGTTTGCGCCCAAGCTCGGTCAAGGCCGCGGCGTGCTTTTCCTGTAGCAACTGCCAACGTACAACCAGCTTCCTTTAAACTGGCCAATAGTGGATTAACACCATCGAACAACGGACAAGGCGTGGTATCACGGGTCACAAACGCATCTTTATAAGCATCAACTAGCTGCTCCGCTAATTTGTCATCTTCAATGTTGAACAGCTTTTTGATAGCCGGTTTTAGGCTTATACCAATAATATGCCCAACTTCGTCATAGGTTGGAATTGGCATACCGCACTGCGTTGCGGCAATTTGCATACAGCTTACTATTTTTGCAGCCGAGTCCATTAAAGTCCCATCCCAATCAAAAATAACTAACTTATATCGGGGCTGCTTTTCGTTTAACGAGGTAGAGGACCGCACAGCGGCTTCGTGAGCTTTTAATTCCATAACGACTAAAGGGCTTTAAGTGTGTTTACAAGAGTATCGTCTAACGGTGCAGTAAACGTAACGCGTTCTTCGGTTGCCGGGTGCAACAAAGAAATACTGCGAGCGTGAAGAAATAGTCTATTCAAACCTTTTCGACGCATGACTGCATCAAAATCCGCGTCACCGTATTTTGGATCACCCGCAATTGGATGCCCTGCATGCAGACAATGCACACGTATCTGATGGGTCCTGCCGGTAATTGGCGATGCCTCAACAAGGGTGGCACCCGCATATTTTTCCAATATCCGGTAGCGAGTTTCAGACGGCTTACCATCGTCACTCACACTGACCATGCGCTCACCTGATTGCAGCACGTTTTTGCGAAGGGGCGCTTTAACTTTAAATCTGCTATCTGGCCACTCTCCTGCCACTAGCGCATTGTAGCGCTTGTCCATCTTACCTGTGCGCAGTTGCTCGTGCATATGGCGAAGTGCAGAACGCTTTTTTGCTATTAAGATGCACCCAGAGGTATCTCTATCTAACCGGTGGACCAGCTCCATAAACTTGGCATCCGGACGCAACGCTCTCAATCCCTCAATTAGCCCGAAGCTTAACCCGCTTCCGCCATGAACCGCTGTTCCTGATGGCTTATTGATAACAAGGAGACGATCATCTTCAAACAAGATATGCGACTCTAACGATGCGATTTTATCCAACTTTGGCGAGGGTGCAGGCGGGCCTTCCGACACGCGAACCGGTGGAATTCTGATTAGGTCGTCAGCCTGAAGCTTATATTCTGGCTTCACTCGACCTTTATTTACTCGCACTTCGCCTTTACGCAAAATGCGATAAATCATGCTTTTTGGCACACCTTTTAGCTGCGTGCGCAAAAAATTGTCGATACGTTGCCCAGCCAAGTCGGCCTCAACGGTTACAAAACGTACTTTTTGGAGAGATTCTTCTTTCATTCACTCAGTATACCTCAATGCTATTTCTCTCGGCTAACTGAAAGTCACAAAATATCGAAAATAACCCTTTTCGCTTTAATTTTGAGCAAAGTACTAGTTTCGTGCGCAGACCAGTAAGAGATATAAAAGATATACACAATTTATTCACTTGCTTTCCTTGCTAAAAACGGGGTTTTGGTGCGATACTTACCGGCGTTTTTGGCACGGAATAATTCACACTATAATTTTTGGTAGCAGGCGGTTTCTCCCCCCTACCTCAAAATCGTGAAACTCAGCGTTATAAAAACAACAAACAAGACCGAACCAGCGAAAAATAATGGCGCTGTTCAAACTTGTATACGAAAAAGCATGGCGATCGTGTTGGTGGCATCCGCAATGAAAAAGTACTTTTCATACCAACCTAGCTAGAGAGGCAACGACTACACTGCCGTAATAAAGCAACCGCCATTGCTTGCGAACATAAAATAAGTTTGCCGTTAAAACAGAATTAAATGACACGTGAGCAATAAAAGATTGCTCGCGATAATGAATACAGTAATAAGGGCAAGTCGCTCCCGACATCCTTAAAGCAGTGTGACCATAACGATTCATTCGCTACGTTTTTTTAATACGAAGTACGAATGATATTGAGTAAGCTAAGACGTTAAAAACGACGTCAAAATGGTCAACCACCAAGGATAATGCGGCGTTACAACAAAGTCCCCGTCCAGCCGTGAGGTTGCGCGGTGAGGGTTTGCACATGTCACTTTAATTTTGTGTCTTAACGGCTGTACTAAACCAGAGTTAGATACAATGAAAAGAATGTTAATTAATGCAACTCAGCAAGAAGAGTTGCGCGTAGCCCTTGTCGATGGGCAACGGTTGTACGATTTAGATATAGAAAGCCCGGGGCACGAGCAAAAAAAAGCAAATATTTACAAGGGTAAGATAACCCGCGTTGAACCTAGCTTAGAAGCTGCTTTTGTCGACTACGGCGCTGAACGCCACGGTTTTCTCCCCCTCAAAGAAATAGCCCGCACTTACTTCCCTAAAGGTTACAAATTCGAAGGCCGCCCAAACATCAAAGATGTGATCAAAGAAGGCCAAGAAGTTATTGTTCAAATTGATAAAGAAGAACGCGGTCAAAAAGGCGCTGCCCTCACCACATTTCTTTCACTTGCAGGCAGCTATTTGGTACTTATGCCAAATAATCCTCGTGCTGGTGGCATATCTCGCCGTATTGAAGGCGACGAGCGCACAGAGCTAAAAGAGTCGCTTAGCAAGCTCGAACTTCCAGACGGCATGGGCCTTATTGTTCGTACTGCTGGCGTAGGAAAATCTTACGAAGAATTAGAGTGGGATTTAAAAGTACTTCTGAAACACTGGGAAGCTATTTCAGAGGTTTCTCAAGAGCGTGAAGCACCGTTTCTAATTCACCAAGAGAGTAACGTTATTGTGCGTGCGATCCGTGACTATCTTCGTCGCGATATTGGTGAAATCCTAATTGATAAAACCAGCATATATGAGCAGGCGCTACAGCATATTCAGCTAGTACGACCAGACTTTGCTAGCCGTGTAAAATTGTACCGCGGTGAAGTTCCACTGTTTAGTCACTATCAAATTGAAAGCCAAATCGAGTCTGCATTCCAACGTGAAGTTCGCTTACCTTCTGGTGGCTCAATTGTTATTGACCCAACAGAGGCACTAACTTCCATCGATATTAACTCTGCTCGCGCAACGAAGGGCGGTGATATTGAAGAAACTGCGCTCAACACCAACTTAGAAGCCGCTGACGAAATTGCTCGTCAGCTACGTCTGCGTGACTTAGGTGGCCTTGTGGTTATCGACTTTATCGATATGACCCCTGTGCGCCATCAGCGTGAAGTAGAAAACCGCATGAAAGATGCGGTGAGAAGCGACCGAGCACGGGTTCAGTTAGGGCGTATTTCACGCTTTGGCCTGCTTGAGATGTCTCGTCAACGCTTGCGCCCGTCGCTAGGCGAATCAGCTCACCACGTGTGCCCCCGCTGTTCGGGCCATGGCACTATTCGCGGAACCGAATCTTTAGCGCTTTCTATTCTTCGTATTTTGGAAGAAGAAAGCATCAAAGAAAATACAGGGCAAATTGAAGCGCAACTACCTGTTCCAGTAGCAACCTATCTACTTAACGAAAAGCGTAAGTCAATTCAACTGTTAGAAAAGCGTCATGGTGTTGATTTATTGCTTATTCCAAACGCTAATTTAGATACGCCGCATTACCAAGTATTACGCCGTCGTCCTGATGATGTTCTATCAGATGCTAGCTATGAAGTAGAGTTGATGCCAGCGGTAGAAACAGAAACTGAAGTTTCAACCACTGCCCCAGTTAAGCGAGAAGAGCCAGCACTCAAAGGCTTAGTTGCACCTACGGCAGCGCCAGTAGTTGTGCCTAAAGAAGAGCCGGTTAAGAAAGCTGATGATGTGCCTTCTCTATTTGCACGTATCGGCAAGTGGATAAACGACTTGTTTGGTTCTGAGAGTGAACAAGAAGCAAGTCAAGACAAGAAGCAACAGTCTGACGAAAATAGTAAGCCGCGAAACAACCGCAGTCGTAATAATGACGACCGACGCCGTAAGCCACGAAACAAGAACAACCGCAGAGGCAACCAGGCTCAAAACAGAGACCAAGCTAAAGACCAGAACCGCGAACGCGAGGAGCAAGACAATCGCAAACCTCGCAGTGAGCAGCGTCCAGAGCAAGAGGACAAACGCAGCAGCAAGGGCCGTAAGCCGCGCAAAGCACAGCAGCCTCGTGACGAGCAGCCAAAGCCTAAGCAGGAAAAGCAAGAAGGCGAACAGCAAGAAAACCAAGCGCAGAAAAAGCGTGAAGTAGCTGAACGTAGAAAACGCCGTGACAAGCGTCGTAGTGTTCGCGTTAATAAAGATGAAGTTGCATCTGATACTATTGAGCAGATTGATGCAAAAGCGCCGTCAGCACCAAAAGGTGATGATGCGGTAAAAGCACCTCAACAAGAGAGCAAGGCGCAAAGTAAATCTAAGAGCGATGCTAAGCCTCAAAAAGCAACAAAGTCTGACGATGTAGAAGACAAAGCAGAAAGTGTTGTAGAGCAAGAACAAAAGCCACAGGCTAAGAAACCTGCAAAGAAAGCTACTGATTCTGCTGCAGAGGCAACAACGACACCTGACGTCGAAAAGCCAGAAGAAGGCCAAGCTGAAACGTTAGACTCTACAGATGCTAACGCTGACGAAAATGGACAGAAACGAGAGGGACGCGGACGTTCACGTCGTTCTCCTCGTCACGTCCGTGCAGCCGGTCAGCGTCGCAAGAAAGAGTCGCAGTTAGCGGACGATTCAGAAACACAGGTTAAGCAGCCAGGTGAGCTAGAGTCTCAGGATTCAGAGGCAAAGGTTGAGTCTCCTGTTAAATCTGACGCCCCTGTTGTTGAGGAAACTCAAGCTGAAGAGCCAGGTCAATTAACACCGGCAGACGAGCAGCCTGTATCAACACAAGAGAAGCAACAAACTGCTAAACTTGATGTGGAAGCGGTTCAGGATGAGCTACAATTTGACGCAGAGCCTTTAGCCGAGAAAGTAGAGCCTTCAGCTGAAGGTGAAAAGCCATCAGCTGAAGTTGAAAAGCCCCTAGAAGAAGCTGATGACTCCGTTGAAACAGCGGACTCAACTGAGAAAGAACCAGTGGCTGAACAAACTCGCGCGTCAGAAAATAAAGCACCGGTAGCAGACACCGCTCCTGTTGCTGATAGCTTGGCCCCGAAAGAAGAAGAGAAACCAGAGGCTCCTGCTGCTTCTCAAGAAACAACGGCGTCGCCAGAACAAGCGGAGATTAACTTAGCTGATACATCTGAAACGTTAGGTTCTGAAAAGACGGAAGAGCCAGTGTCAGAAGATGCGACATCAGAAGCAGCAGTTGAAACACCTGTAGTTTCTAAGCAGGTTGATGATAGTGTTGCCTCCTCCACTGAGGTTAGCCTTGCGGCTAGTGGAAAAGGTAAGCGTGGCGCATCACATCCGATGGCCCTACCTGCAACAGTGAACGACACATTCGTTGATGTTGCGCTAACGGCCAAAGCTGATGACGCTCGCCCTGCACTAACAGTATCAGGAAAAACTGCAGCGATGGCTCGCGTAGCGTCTCGTGCTTCGGCACCGACTACGTTACCTAAGTCAGTCGAAACTGCTGATGAGCCTGAAACGGCTGCCGAATAGCATTTTGCTAATCAGGTAAAAAAAGCCGCTTTCGAGCGGCTTTTTCGTTTGTTAAATTGGTACATACCTCTTCCCAAAAGTCGCAGGTGAGTAATGGAAAGTTCAGTCGATAAAGGCTATATAACCTGGCTTAGCGAAGCATGCCGTGCCCGTGTTGTCCATACACAAATGATCCAGCCTCTTTGGAGCGGCTATGGCGCGTGCTTTAGAGCCAAACTTGATTACTCTGCGTCTGTTGGCCAAGAAAAAGAACATAAACTTGAGCAAGAAAGCAATGGCTATGGGGTTGCTACTAATACTAAAAACAGCGCGTTTTATCCCATCGCTCATAGCAAGAGCTTCACACACGTCGTTGTGAAGTGCGCGTCGCCGCCACCTAATTTAGCTCACCCAAGAGGATGGAACGGACAACGAAGTGACGAACGAAAGCGTCGCTCTTTTCGTGTCGAAAACTATTTTTACGATAAAGTGCAGTGGTTAACTACTGACCGATGTAGGACGGCCACTTGCGTATCGCATGCGCAAAGAGGTACTTCAACGCTGCTTGTGATGGAAGATTTAGCACCCAGTGGCTTTACCCATACCTCAATGTCTCTTTCACCGGATAATGCAAAAACGGTTCTTAAATGGCTGGCTCATTTTCACGCCCGCTTTTTAACTAAAGAGGCCGTTGAGAAAAATCGCGATACCAATCTTTGGCACGAAGGCACCTACTGGCACTTATCCACAAGGGAAGATGAGTATCAGGCAATGCCTGAAAGTTTGTTGAAGCAAAATGCCCAAGCTATTTCTAAACGTCTGTCCGGTGCCCGTTATCAAACACTCGTACATGGCGATGCTAAAGTAGCTAATTTTTGTTTTACCGCAGATTTCTCATCCTGTGCTGCTGTTGATTTTCAATATGTCGGCTACGGCGTTGGAGTAAAGGACGTTGCCTATTTTTTGGGAAGCGCACTAACCACGCAAGAGCAGCAGGAACATCGTAAAGCTTTACTCGACACGTATTTTAACGAGTTAGAAATAGCGTTGCTCGCTCGCTTGTCTGAAAAAGAACATCACTGCGACTTTACACACAGCGATGGCTCTTTAAACAACGATACTCTTACGTACAACGACGTAGTGCAAGTAATCAAAGAATGGAAAGACCTTTATAGTTTTGCCTGTGCAGATTTTTATCGTTTTTTAGCGGGCTGGAGCCCAGAGCATTGGAAAATTGACCAAGAACTTCAGCATCAGACAGACATTGCACTGGCCAAGTTAAGTAAAGGCATTTAGCGTTTTGCACACAGCACGCATTTCCGCCCTACGTTGAACCTCAAATAGCGCTAATTTTGCACCGTTACATACAGTTGTGCGTATATACAAGTAAATATATATAACGCACTTATCATGTATAAACGCAAACTTTACCTATTCGGCCTGCTTTCAACGTTTATTTTGCTGATCGCATTAGCAAGCGCGGCAATATCTGCTCATTTGACCCGAACTAATTTGGCACAAGCCCAACTTGCTCAGTCACTATTATCAGAACATCAACAGCTCTCCAGTATTTCTTACCGCTTGTTTAAGCAACTTACCGACGAGCTCATTTTCGGTAAAAATGCTAATCAGGCAAAGGTAAGAAACAAACAGCAACAGATTGAAAATTCACTAAACCGTATTAAATCACTGGAACTCGATCAGCGTGAGGCACTGGGTGTTGAAGCGACTCTCGGTAGTGTAGAAGACACCGATGAACTAGAGACACTTATTCAAAGCATTGTAGAGGAATTCAGGGCAATTGCGCTTAGCAACGACAACACTCCGCTTAATCAACAGGAAAGGTTACAAACCCTGCTTGAGGTAACCATCGACAATCAGTTTAGAGAAGCCATCAACTCTGCGGTAAATCGCCAAACAGGCGTGGTTTCACGTATCAATGCAAGTATTGAAACGCTCAACACCAGCATTGTGTGGTTTACGATTAGCTTAGGGCTCATCACCTGCCCATTCATTTTGCTCGGCTGTTATTGGCTTTTTAACGCACTTTATCAACCGCTTACTGTTATACGCACAGGTACCGATGCCATTGCATCGGGTAATTACCATTATCGGCTGCCGGAAACCTTGGATGGCGAATTCACTGATCTAGTGAAAGCTCTCAACTCAATGATAGTAAGGCTTCAAGAGCACGAAGACCAGGCTGATGCCCACCGAAAACATCTAGAGTTTGAAGTTGAAAGTCGAACACGAGCGCTCAAAGAGGCCAATGACAAATTAACCCAGCTAGACACTAAACGCCGCCAGTTCATGGCTGATGTTAGTCATGAATTACGCACGCCGCTTACTATCATTCGCGGAGAGGCGCAGGTAACGTTACGCCAAGCTGCAGCAACCAATGAAATTTACAAAGAAACCCTAGAGACCATCCTTGAGCAAGCCGTGAACTTGAGTAAGCTTGTCGATGACCTTCTGCTGCTGGCACGTGCTGAAATGCACGAATTCACCGTAGATCTAGTGAAATCAGACTTACACGGCCTGCTTACTCAAAACATGCACTTATGGCAAAAACTCACAAAGCCCAGAACCTTTGATTTGCAGTGGCTTGCCAACATGAACCTTAACGTGCTGATCGATAAAGACCGAATATTGCAGGTGTTGACCATCCTTATCGAAAACGCACACAAATATTCTTATGCTGATGCCCTTATAACACTTAAGGTTGAGAATGTTGGCTCTACTATCATGGTCTCCGTAATCGACACGGGAGATGGCATTTCATCAAGCGATTTACAACATGTCTTCGAGCGTTTTGTTCGACTAAAACGCAAAGGCAATGGTATGGGGCTAGGCCTGTCTATCGCTAGAGCAATAGCAGAGGCCCACAATGGTACCCTTTCAGCTCAATCGACGTTGGGTAAAGGGTCGCAATTTACGCTCACGCTACCTGTATTGGATGACCAAAACACCCCGTCAGCGTAAACCGTCTAGAATAATTTTCGAACCTTTAGGATTATAAAAACCATGAAAATTCTTATTGCTGATGACGAAGCCCCGCTATTGCGCTTTCTGTCCCGAGGTTTGAGCGCCGAAGGTTTCGAGTGTGTCGAGGAATCAGCGCTACATAATTTAGTGACGCGAATTCGTCATGAATCCCCCTCTATCATTGTGCTCGATAGAATGTTCGGTGACGAAGACAGTGTGGAATTGCTACCCGCTATAAAATCATTACCAAACGCCCCTATGGTGTTACTTTTAACTGCTGTAGATGAAGTACGCGAACGGGTAAACGGTTTAAAGCAAGGGGCCGATGACTATCTGTGTAAACCCTTTGACTTTGATGAGTTACTGGCCCGTATAACAGCCCTTGGTCGCAGGGTAACAAATGCACCGGCGTCAAATGAGGGGCTTTCCGTTGGTCCATTATTTATTGATGACGAGTCGAGGATAGCCACCTTGAACGACGTGGAGATATCCCTCACTAAACTGGAATACGATGTGCTCTATTATTTTGCCGAAAATGCAGAAAAGGTGTTGTCTCGAGAGCGTATTTTAAGTCGAGTATGGCGAAGTCATGCCGACCCGCTCACCAATGTTGTCGACGTATACATCAGCCGATTAAGACAAAAACTTCAGGCAAGCAATAGCATTGTAATTGAGACATTACGCGGAAATGGCTATCGCCTTACAATTAAGCACACTGGCAAAGAGTAAATGCGCGAAACTAAATAATAGGTTGCACCTTTCCCAGCACTGGAAACATGCAGCCTCTTACCACGATTACAACCCCATAAATCAGTAAATTCATCACAGGTTCTATTGCTTTCTTTATTGATTAGAACTAACTTGAACACTCGTTCAAATGGCATCTTAATTACTAAGGATAATGATGACTCGATTTCTTTCTAAACAGATCCCCACGTTTCTGTGCGCCACCTCTCTAGTTTTAAGCGTGGTATCCGCTCAATTGTCTGCACAAACCCATGAAAGTCGACATTCTCAGCAAGAACCAAATTCACAGGTGACAAGTAAATTAAAGGCACCAAAAATTATCTTTTTCGATGTCAATGAGACCTTACTCGACCTGACCGCCATGCGCGGCTCGGTAGGTGAAGCCTTAGGCGGTCGAGATGATTTGTTGCCACTGTGGTTCTCTACCATGTTGCATCACTCACTGGTGGATTCAACCACCGGTCGCTTTCATACCTTCGGAGAAGTTGGCGTTGCCTCACTGTTGATGGTCGCAGAAATTGAAGGGATCGAATTGACCAAAGCGCAAGCCAAAACGGCAATCGTCACGCCGCTTAGAAGCCTTCCGCCCCACCCTGACGTGCGCGATGGCTTGCAAGCTCTTAAAGACAAGGGCTATAAACTGGTGAGCCTTACCAACTCATCTAATCAGGGTGTTTATACCCAGTTTAAAAACGCTGATCTTTTGTCTTATTTTGATGAACGACTCAGTGTAGAAGACATTAATCTCTACAAGCCCGATACACGTACGTACGAGTGGGCTATTAAAAAAATGGGGATAGCACCAGAAGACGCTATGTTAGTAGCGGCCCACGGCTGGGATATTGCTGGTGCTAAACAAGCGGGCTGGCAAGCGGCGTTCATTGCACGTCCCGGTAAGGTACTTTACCCGTTAGCAATAGCGCCTGACACTGTTGTAAGCGGGCTAGATGAACTGGTCTCTCAATTACCCGATGCCAAATAATCGTTAGGGTTGATGGTATGTAGGTGCCACATAAAAGCACTGTTTATTGGCTTGCACGGGAGAGCTGGTTAGCTTAATGCTCAGGCTAAACGCCTGAGCCAAAGCTAAAAGTTATGCCAATCGATTTTTCGAGATAGGCACTTAGCTACGACCTCGCCATGCCTGCTCTTTTCATATCAATGTGAGGAATATCGTCTTCCAAATACATCGTCGAGGTGGCTTCAAACCCAAAACTTTCATAAAAACGTTTTAAATATTCTTGCGCGCCAATTTCAATATCACAGCCCGGCCATAGTGCCTCACAATGATTAATAGCTTCACGCATTAGCGCCTTGCCCGCTCCCTTCCCTCTGAACGCCTCGCTGGTAGCAACACGGCCAATACTTACCGATGGATAACTTACGCCTTCGCTAAGTAATCGTGCACACGCTACTAATCGGTTGTCTTGAAACCCCATCAAGTGACGGGTTTGCGGATGGCGGTCTTTTTCATCAAGCTCAGGGTAAGCACAGTTTTGCTCAACAACAAAAACATCCACACGCAGCTTGAGCAAGTCGAAGAGTTGATTATTAGTCAGTTCATTAAATGTGAGTGATTGCCAAGAAACCATGTTGCCTCCATGGATTTTATTATTAACGTTTGAATAGTGCCTTTAACAGATCCTATCAAAGATACTGACTTTATGATGCCAATTTCAGCATGCACATTTAAGAGCTTAGCGACGATAACGATTGGTTTAGTGTAACGCAATCCATTTAACTCAAAATGCCCTTTATATTTATGCTACACGGGTAAACAGCCTGAGCACAACGCTCGTAGACCATGGCATTCTGGATTAATCAAGTCTTGAGGTTTAGATACTCGTTGTTCACCAACCCAGCCTTTACATAGTCGATGAACATTTTGACCTTAGTCAGGTTTTTACGCCCTTCAACACTTACCACCTGTATAGGTAGTTTTTTGTCTTCCACATCCTCTAACAGACTGACCAGTTCACCACTTTTGAGCGCTTCGGCTACTTGGTAGGACATCAGCCGCACCACACCTAGGCCTTGTATCGCAGCATTAATCGCGGCGCGATTTTGATTAGATTGAAAACGAGGCGTGAGCTTAATAGCAATAGGTCTGCCGTTTTGGTGATACGTCCATACTGCTGGCTCGTTAAAGCGCGTAGGATACAGCACGCTGTGCTGTTTTAAGTCTTCTGGCTTTTTTATAGCCGGATTACTTGCCAAGTAACTAGGCGCCGCACAGGTTACACGCCGTACGTAACCTACTGTAACTCCGTAAAGTGAAGAGTCTTTGGGGCTACCTATACGTATTGCTAAATCAATATTGCTATCGATTAAGTTTACCACATCGTCATGAAAATGACCGTTAACCCTTATATCGGGATAGTCCTTAAGGAATTGGGATATAATGGGCGTTACATAACGTTCACCGAACAAAATTGGCGCCGTGACATTAAGCTCACCTCTGGGCACCAAGTCAATTCCAGACACAGCAGCTTCACTTTGCTCAATATCTGCCAGTATACGTGAAACATGAACAAGGTAATGTTCACCAACTTCGCTCAATTTCACTTGCCGCGTTGTGCGATGAAAAAGCCGAGTATTTAACTGTGCCTCCAAATGCGCAATACAGCGAGTAACCGCGGGTGCTGACATCGACATCGTGTCTGCAGCACCTACAAAGCTTCCCGACTTAGCAACCTCTGCAAATACTCGCATGCACAAAAGCTTGTCCATATTATTCCATTTAATGAAATTATAAATTTCAAAAATAACCAATTATTAAAAAAAAGGAAAGTATTAGTATCACTATCAGTTTTTACATATTTCTTTCTGGCTGTCGTTTTAAAAGGCGGCCCAACATTAACAGGAGATAATTATGAGACCGCCCCTTCCACCATTTTCACCTGAAACCGCAGCGCAAAAAGTGCGCCTTGCTGAAGACGCTTGGAACAGTAAAGACCCGGTAAAAGTTGCGGGGGCTTATACCTTTGACTGTAGCTGGCGTAACCGCGCAGAGTTCATTGAAGGACGAGCTCAAATAGTGAGTTTCTTAACGAGAAAGTGGAATAAAGAGCTCAACTATAAATTAGTAAAAGAGCTATGGGCCTTCAACGAAAACCGCATAGCGGTGCGCTTTGCGTACGAATATAAAGATGATTCCGGACAATGGTATAGAGCTTACGGTAATGAAAATTGGCAGTTCAACTCTGAGGGTCTTATGGAAAAACGTATTGCCAGTATTAACGAACACCCTATTGCAGAATGTGACCGAAAGTTCACTTGGGATGGAGAGCAACGTCCTGACGACTTCCCCTCTCTGTCCGAGCTTGAGCTTTAAGCATTGTTAATAACACCAATCACTTAGCCATTTTTACAGTAAGGAAATAGGCGAGCGAACCAATGGTTTTATCCGTAGCTACATGCCAGAGCAACACAGGCAGTTCTTTACTTCCTGTCCGTTCACCGTCTTAGCCTTAGTAGATGACGAAGGCTACCCTATAGCCCTGCCAATTTGGGGAGGGGATGACTTAATTGAAAGCCCCTCTCCGACTCAGTTAAGGTTCCACCTGCCCGATGAAGTCTTAGACATGATACGAAACGCATTAAACTTAGATGTGATGGCAGGAAGCAAAATCGGCATAGTCGGGATTGAATATGCTACAAGGCGCAGAAATCGATTAAACGGTACAATAAGCCACGCAACTGATGGAAACCTAACAATATTGGTAGATCAAAGTTTCGGAAACTGCCCTCAGTATATTCATAAACGAAACACGACAAAAAAGCGACGGCTTGCCATAGACGGACAGTTAGAGAATAGCATGTCTGACAACGTCAATATGACTACTACCACTACACATACAATTAACGCCAGAGTACGCTCAATAATAGAAAGAGCCGAAACCTTTTTTATTGCTTCACGACATAATTCTCTGGGACAAGAGGCAAACGAAGGATTGGATGTTTCTCACAGAGGAGGGAACCCCGGCTTTATTAACGTGAAGGGAAATACAATAACCTTCCCTGACTTCAGCGGTAATAAGTTCTTTAATACTTTGGGCAACATCTTGTTAGATCCTCATGTAGGTATACTATTTTGGGACAATGAAACAGGTGATCTTTTTTTCGTCAAAGCAAAAGCTAAAGTAGAACCGACCGAATCTAAAGTTACTGTGTTTAGAGAGACTGGGGTTAAAGGGGCTGCCTTTAAAGGCGCAGAGCGTTTTGTGTCTTTATCGGTAATATCGGTTACACACATCAAGGGAATATACCCTTACTCCCATAAAATAACGGACATGTCTCCCTATGCTCTTCAGACTGGCGACTGGAAATAAGCGTTTAATTGATGAACCCTATAATTTAGTCGGCGTAATTAATTGGAACACCATTTAAAAATAGTTAAGGTGTTTTGCTACTAGGTCTTATATACATGAGCAAACACCCGCGCGGGCACAGGGGCAAAATATGAGTGATAAGCGCAACATCAAAACTTACGATAAACCCGCTGGCGGATGGGGCGCTTTGAAAAGTGTTACCCAAAGCTGGATCCAAAGCGAAAAGCCGCTTAAAAATTTGCGGGCCATGCTCAAAACCAACCAAGACAAAGGGTTTGACTGTCCTGGCTGTGCGTGGGGTGAATCACCGGAAAGTGGTTTAGTGAAGTTTTGCGAAAATGGCGCTAAAGCAGTGAACTGGGAGTCTACCGGTCGCTATGTTGACCCTGCGTTTTTCTCAGACCACTCAGTAAATTCGCTAAAGAAACACACTGACTATTGGCTGGAGTCACAAGGCAGACTCACCCACCCTATGCGCTTCAATGCTAAGACTGATCATTATGAACCCGTATCATGGGACGATGCCTTTGCGCTCATCGCTAAACACCTAAATGATTTACCCTCCCCTCATCAGGCCGAGTTTTACACCTCTGGACGAGCGAGTAACGAAGCTGCCTACCTGTACCAGCTATTTGTACGCGCATATGGCACCAACAATTTTCCCGATTGTTCAAATATGTGCCATGAAGCATCAGGCCAAGGCATGAAACCAACTATAGGTGTAGGTAAAGGCACGGTCACCTTCAATGATTTTGAAAAGGCCGATACCCTATTCGTAATAGGTCAAAACCCAGGAACTAACCACCCTCGCATGCTAGAGCCACTGCGTGACGCTGTTCGCCGAGGTGCTCAAGTTGTTTGCTTTAACCCGCTTAAAGAGAGGGGTTTAGAGCGCTTTCAACACCCTCAACATCCTATCGAAATGATCACCAATGGTTCTACGCCGACAAATACAGCTTACTTCAGACCGTCACTTGGTGGCGATATGGCAGTGATGCGCGGCATCGCTAAGTGGCTAATAACGTGGGATGACGAAGCAAAAGCGAACGGCGAGCCATTGGTATTAGACCATGACTTTATCCAAACTCACACAAGTGGGTTAGACGATTACTTAACTGCGGTTAAGGCTACCAGTTGGGAGCAGATTGAAGCGCAATCAGGTCTTTCAAAAGACGAGATACAACATGCTGCTATGATGTACAAGCGCGGTGAACGGGTCATCATGTGCTGGGCCATGGGGATCACACAGCACAAACACTCTGTCGCGACGGTACAGGAAATAGTAAACGTGCAGTTATTACGAGGCAACGTAGGTAAGCCTGGTGCAGGGCTTTCTCCCGTTCGCGGTCACAGCAATGTACAGGGCGATAGAACCGTAGGTATTAACGAGGCGCCGCCAGAAGCATTGCTCGACGCGCTGGAAAACAGATTTAATTTTAAGGTACCGAGAGAAAGAGGTCACAACACTATTCAAGCCATTCAGGCTATGGAAAGTGGTGAATCAAAGGTATTCATTGGTTTAGGCGGTAATTTTGCCCAAGCCACACCGGATACCCTCCGAACTCATGCTGCTTTGTCGAAGTGCAATTTGACTGTACATATTGCGACAAAGCTTAATCGCTCTCACCTCACAACGGGAAAAGATGCCCTAATTCTGCCCTGCTTAGGCAGAACGGAAATTGATATGCAGGCAAATGGACAGCAAGGTGTAACAGTAGAGGACACCTTTTCAATGGTCCATCTCTCTTATGGTCAACTCCCCCCTAGTTCAGAAATGTTGCGTTCAGAGCCAGCCATTATTGCGGGTATAGCGAAAGCCACGCTTGGCAATACTCCCGTAGACTGGGACTTCTTAGTTAGCGACTACGGCAATATTCGCGAGCTTATTGCTGATACTATTGACGGCTTTGAAGACTTTAATAAAAAAGTGTCTCAGCCTGGTGGCTTTCATCTAGGTAATACAGCAAGTGAGAGACGTTGGTTAACACCTTCGGGTAAGGCAGAATTTGCCACAAATACATTGCCAGCGTCTTTGTTGAACTCCGAAATAATAGCAAGAGGCGAAAAGCCTGACCTCATACTGCAAACGCTACGCTCCCACGACCAATACAACACCACCATTTACGGCATGGACGATAGGTACAGAAATGTGTTTGGTGCGAGAGACGTGCTGTTTGTAAATGAAAGTGATATAAAAAAGCTTGGCTTTAAAGACGGGGAGAAAGTGGATATTACGTCGTTGTGGAACGATGGTCGAACCCGTCAAATAAAACAGTTTATGCTGGTGGCTTATGATATTCCTGAGGGGCAAGCTGCTGCATATTATCCTGAAACAAATCCCCTTGTACCCCTTGATAGTTACGGAGACGGCACCTTTACCCCGACGTCAAAGTTTATTGCTATCAAACTGACTAAATCTAAATCTGATGGGCGTATTCCGATTTCTTCAACGTAAACTAAGGCGCGCCTGGCACGAATGCTCGGGGAGCATCGTACTTGGGCACATGGATAAGGGTTACACCATGTCGGTTCGCCCATTTTACTGAAAGAGCCGTTGGTGCAGACAGTGTTACTAACAACGCAAGCCTTGCTCTAATTGCTTTTTGAACAAGCTCAAGGCTGCAACGGCTAGTTAAAACCGCAATGTTCTCGGTATTGTAATAACCCTTCGATGCAATAGCCCCAATAAGCTTATCAAAGGCATTATGCCGCCCTATGTCTTCTCTACATGCTATGACATTTCGATCTTTATCAAAATATAAAGCCGCATGAACAGCGCCACTTTTTTGGGCGAGGCGCTGAGATTTTTCTATAGCAATTCGCAAGCCTTCAAACCAGTTAGCAGGAGGCAATGCTACGATGTCCACAGGTACCAGTGCCGGTAGTGCATTTTCGAGCGCTTCAATACCGCATAAACCACAGCCTGACGCACCAGTTAGCTGACGCTTCTTTTCTTTTAATTTCCAAAACGCCTTATTTGCTATTTCGACTTCAGCGTTAATATGCTCTTGATGATAAGACACTTCGATATTATAAATCTGCCTGGTGTGCTCAATAATGTCATTGGACAAGCTAAAGCCAATAATAAAATCCTCGATATCGTAAGGAGTCACTAACATTACCGCGTAATTTATGCCGTTATAGCTAATACTAAGCGCAACTTCTTCAGCAAGTATAAACCCTTCGCTATCTGCGCTATCTTGAATAATCACGGCTTGCGTTTTTTCAGCGCGTTCTCCTTTGTTTTCATTCTTATTTTCGTTTTTTACGGCCATAGATGCCCTGACATGTTGAGCTAAAATTTTTTTTGTTGAGGATTTTCTTGTTGACACTTTTCGCTCACAAAGAAGGATGTGGTTTGTTTGTAGGCCAATCGTTTGGTGTATTAACATTAAGCCATTGCGCTTCATTTTCAACACTTGATGAAGAAAGCGCTAACGCATTTACGTGCTCTAGAAAACCAATAACTCGTCTTTTACCTTGGTTAACAAGATAATCATTTAACGCCTCTTGTGTGTTGCTGCTAATCGGTAAATAAAAAGGGAGAAAGCGGTTTTCGACGAAACAAGCCCGTTCATTTTGCCTTCCTAGTGAAACTAATTGATTAAGTAACTGTGATGTCATTTTAGGCATATCGACTGGCAAAACCAAAAGTTCGCGCTTAAGCGCTTCCTCTTCCCCATTTTTCATGGTTTTGCATGGCGCGCTTTTTAATATTTCACAAACAGCGGCGTGCACACCTCCAAGTGGCCCAGCGTTTTCAATTTTATCAATGACGTACCCCGCTTCATTACGACTTACTAGTACGCTTTTACACCCCGCGGCCTCAAGCAAATGCGAAGCGTGTGTTATCAAAGTACGCCCTTGAAATTGCATCAGCGCTTTGTCCTTCCCCATGCGTCGAGATGCACCACCTGCTAGCACAACCCCATATAACATACCTATCTCCATTTTCTTGGGTTATAAAGAATTTCGTCTTTGAAATAAATTATAGGGCGCGCTTAATGCAAATTAAACGTAGTTGAAAAAGCGCCGCTGCCTTCCTGAGTTACTCCTCATAGCCACTAACCCCACAGAAAAGAGAAATATCCAAACCGTCGCGGCCTCACTTACAGCATGAGTTACTGTGGTGTAATAACCAATATCAGCAAACGACGCCACTGTGGTGTCACTTAAGGTAATTGGATACGGCCCCAAATATCCGGTCATTAAGTCCGATGAACCACCAGGCCAAGGTTCGTCCCAATGACTGTTGGCAGTGCCCGCTCCGCCACCAAGTTCGACTGGGATAAATTCAGCGTTTTCAACAAACTCACGGCGATAAATTTCTAAAGCATATTCTCCAGTATAGCGCCCAGACCCATTTACATAGTTCGACTGACTACCCGCGATAAAAAAGTCTGTCGTCCAGAGCGTTCCAAACCCTATCACATGGGCCATTTCGTGAACGATAACGTCAAAAAGCCGGCCACGATTTTCGAGGCTACTCAAATCAGCGCTATCAAACCGCATCCGTCCTCTATTTGCATAAACGAAAGGACTATCGCCTAATTGTGTTATTGCAGTAGGTCCAGCTTGACCAAGGATCCCCCCCGTCCCATCAATGGATACGCCGCTCGCGTCAATAAGAATACTATGATCAAATGTGCTTTGAACCCCTGTAAGATATGATTCCCAATATTCTATAGCATCATTAAAAATACTTGATTGTGATGGTGTTAATCCGCCCAGGTTATTGATTGAAATACTAAATAAACCTGCTTTTGCAGAAGTAGAAAAGAATAGAGCAAAAGTAATAGCTAACACTAATTTAGCTGCGCCGCCCATAGTATGACTCCTGAATCAGCAAACGTGAAGATGTACAATACCAATCCGCATAGAA
>NZ_BLIJ01000005.1:0-13356 GCF_009811475.1 Alteromonas sp. KUL150 | reverse complement strand
ACTGGTATAACTATAGTTCAAGAATGTTTAAGCAGCTTGCATTGTTCAGTTTTAAATTACTTGAAAAATCATAACATCAGAAGGATAAATGACGAGCGCTAATTGCGAAAAACATAGGTAAGCCAACGCAACCCTGTAAAATTAGTGCTGCGTCGACGCTATTAGAAGTGGACTACCAAGTTAAATCGTCAGGAATTTCGTAGTCAGCATACCAATCATCTTCAGCCTCATCTTTACCGTCAGTGCCGCTTTTATCTAGATCAGCCCGATAAATGACTGACGCTTCGTCACGCTGAGCAATTTTGTCAGCAACAGGCATGGGGACGAGCTCATAGGCATCGTCTAACAAGACAATAGCCAAGCGACCTTTGGTCACTTGCTTGTGAATGGACTCGCTCACATACATACGCTTTACCACGTTATCGTGAGTAAAGTTCAAAATAACGTCACCGTTTCTGGGTTGTTTATTCGCTGTGATCAGCTGTCTAACTTGGGCCACAATTGAGCGCTTCTCACGCTCTTGCTGCTGCATTTGATTTAACTCACGAGAGCGCGCTTTTTTCTCTTCGGCAGCCTGTTGAGCCGCTAAGGTTGCTTCATCAAGTACCGGCTGTTTCTGTTTATTTTTTTGCTTTTGCTTCTTGCGCTTGTCTGCACGAGCTTGCTTTGCAGAACTTTTATCCGCCAAACCGGCTTTTAAAAGTTGGTCTTGTAAAGAGGACATAATCAACTCTCATTAATAGATATCTAAATTTCACGTCTAAACGCATCAAAATAATGGCTAATACGTAATAAGCCCGAAAAATTCGGGCTCATATTTTACGCTTGAGGCAATGCATTTACCTTAACTATGCGTTACTTTTTCTTGGCTTTTGACTTAGCCGCCGGTGCTTTCGTCGCCTGTTCTTGCCATTTCCCGTTGTCGTACCAGGCTGACCATCCTGTTGCCTTACCGCTGTCATTTTCAGACATTACGTATTGCTGCTTGGTCTTTCTGCTGTAGCGTACTATTGCAGGGTTTCCGTCCGGATCTGTTTTTGGTGCATCAGCAAGATAATAGAACTTCGGCGAAATTCTGTCTCTAAACCGTGCAAGTTCTTCCACTTTCGGCGCACGAGTCTCTCGCGACTTAGGGAAGTTATGGGCCGCCAAGAAAATGCCTGAAGCGCCATCACGTAACATAAAGTGGGCGTCTGACTTTTCACATGGAAGCTCAGGCAAATCCACTGGATCTTCTTTCGGAGGCGCAGCTTCGCCGTTTCTAAGCAGCTTGCGGGTGTTTTTACACTCTTCGTTAGTACAGCCAAAATACTTACCGAATCGCCCGTTTTTAAGCTCCATATCGCTGCCGCATTTGTCACACTCGATAATGGGGCCGTCATAGCCTTTTATCTTAAATGTGCCCGTTTCAACCAAGGTGCCATCACACGTGGGCGTGTTACCGCATACGTGAAGCTTACGGGTTTCATCTACTAAGTAACTATCCATAGCCGTACCGCACTTCGGGCAACGCTTTTTAGAGCGAAGCGCTTCTGTTTCAAGCTCTTCCTCGTCGTCCACCTTCACCACTTCATCGCCAGGCGTTAAATTCATGGTGTTTGTGCAGCGCTCTTTAGGCGGCAGATTGTAACCTGAACAACCCAGGAACACGCCCGTCGATGCGGTTCTTACGTTCATTTCTCGACCGCATTTGTCACAATCTATACCCGCAGGTATCGCCTGATTTAGGCGCATACCGCCTTCTTCCGGGTCTTTCTCAGCGTTTAACAGCTTACCGTAGAAGCCACTGTAGAATTCGTTGAGTACGTCTTTCCAGTCCTTGTTGCCTTCAGCAATATCATCGAGATGTTGCTCCATGTTGGCAGTGAAGTCGTAGCTCATCAAATCATCGAAGTTTTCCATCAGACGATCGTTAACAATCTCCCCCATCTTCTCGGCATAGAAACGTTTGTTTTCCAAACGCACATAACCACGGTCTTGTATGGTAGAGATGATACTTGCATACGTTGAAGGACGGCCAATGCCTCGTTTTTCAAGCTCTTTAACCAAAGACGCTTCGTTAAATCGAGCCACTGGTTTTGTGAAATGCTGCTTAGGATCTAGTGCTTTCAAGTCAAGCACATCGCCTTTCTGCACATCTGGCAACATTAGTTCTTCATCGCCTTTTTTGCGAAGCTGTGGCTGCACACGAGTCCAACCATCAAACTTAAGCACGCGACCTTTCGCGGTAAGCTCATAGTCGCCTGCCGCAACTTTAATGGTGGTAGCGTCATATTTTGCTGGTGTCATTTGGCAAGCCAAAAACTGACGCCATATAAGTTCGTACAAACGCTGCGCATCGCGTTCCATATCACCTAGGCTCGCCGCACTGATATTTACGTTAGAAGGACGAATAGCTTCGTGCGCTTCCTGTGCGCCTTCTTTGCTGCCATAGCGAATTGGTGAATCTGGCAGATATTTATCGCCAAACTTATCTGTAATATACGCTCTTGCGCTTTCAACCGCCTCTTGACTCAGGTTAGTCGAGTCAGTACGCATGTAAGTGATGTAACCCGCCTCGTAAAGGCGCTGCGCCATCATCATGGTTTTCTTAACACCAAAACCTAGTCGAGTACTTGCTGCCTGCTGCAGTGTTGACGTAATAAACGGCGCTGACGGACGGCTCTGCGTTGGCTTAGATTCGCGGCTTTCTACCGTGAATTTTGCATTTTCTAAATCAGCCAATGCCTTGTCGGCTTGCGCTTTATTTTTTGGTTTGAAGCCGTCGCCCTGATACTTGGCAACAAGCATGCGAAGTGCCGCTTTTTCCTGACTGGTTAGATCAGCGTGAACATCCCAGAACTCTTCTGGAACGAAAGCTTTTATCTCTCGTTCGCGCTCTACCACTAATCGCACGGCGACCGATTGAACACGGCCAGCTGAAAGACCGCGAGCAATCTTCTTCCACAGTAATGGCGACACCATAAAGCCCACTACGCGGTCTAAGAATCGACGAGCCTGCTGTGCGTTTACACGAGAAATATTTAACTCGCCTGGCGCTGAGAATGCATCCTGAATAGCGTTTTTAGTGATCTCGTTAAACACCACTCGCTGATACGTTTTGCCTTTAGTGCCAAGCAGCTCTTGTAGATGCCATGCAATTGCTTCTCCCTCGCGATCCAAATCGGTTGCGAGATAGATAGTATCGGCGTCTTTAGCAAGCTTTTTAAGTTCGTTAACAACCTTTTCTTTACCTTGCAGCACTTGGTAGTGGGCCTTCCAGTCTTTCTCTGGATCCACACCCATCCTGTCTACAAGCTTTAAATATTCGTGGCGGCGAAGGTATTCTTGACGCGCTTCTTCGCTTAAAGTTTTGAGTTCTTTAGCCGGTTTTTTAGGCTCTACTTTGCCTAACGCCTTCGTCGGAAGATCTCGCACGTGGCCAACCGAACTTTTTACGATAAAATCTTTACCAAGATATTTATTTATCGTTTTTGCTTTGGCTGGTGACTCGACTATGACCAGTGATTTTGCCATATAATTGAACTAAACCTATTGATTTTTAATGACTATTTACGTCAAATTCTGAAAATTGGAGCAACCTTGCACTATATATAGGGTACCCGCTCTTTTTTAACATATATCTACAAAGTGAATGGAAAACAAGATCTTCTTCATACTTATTCTTTTCATCGCTCTAATTGCACGCAGATTCTGTACATTAAATGACCACCGCGATTGGCATTGGCTTTAAAAGCCGTATAATGCGAGCCATTCCAACCTAGCCTGACAACGTTTTCAGGTAATAAGAAGTGTATCGTTTTACTCTCTACTGCGAGCTCTAATGTGACCGATGATGAAAAAATCAAGGTCGCACGAGGATTAAAGGTAGCATATGAGTCAACCGGTAACACACCTAGAATGAGGGAAAGTATGAAGCAGTTTGAAGTTAACTTTGACGGTCTAGTAGGCCCTACCCACAACTATGCCGGTTTATCCTTCGGCAATGTTGCTTCACTGAATAATGCCAATGCGGTAAGCAGCCCAAAACAAGCTGCAAAGCAAGGTTTGGCTAAAGCCAAAGCCCTTGCCGACATGGGCATGATGCAAGGTGTCTTAGCGCCACAAGAGCGTCCAGATATTGCGGCACTTCGTCGTTTAGGCTTTACGGGGAGTGATGTAAGAGTACTAGAAAGCGCTGCAAAGCAGTCTCGCGAGATTTTTCTTGCCTGCTGCTCTGCTAGTAGCATGTGGACTGCAAATGCCGCTACTGTGTCTCCTAGCGCCGATACCGCCGATGGACGTGTTCACTTTACCCCTGCAAACTTGACCAACAAGTTTCATCGCTCTCTAGAGCCCCAAGTTACAGGAAACATTCTGCGCGGTACCTTTGCCAATGAAAAGTACTTTGCCCATCACCAGCACCTTCCTGACAATGAGCATTTTGGTGACGAGGGCGCTGCAAACCATACTCGCCTTTGCAGCAACTATGGCCAAGCGGGCGTAGAGCTGTTTGTTTATGGCCGTCATGCGTTTGATACCAGCAAACCTGCACCGACAAAATACCCTGCTCGCCAAACGCTAGAGGCTTGCCAGGCTGTTGCACGTTTACACGGTCTTGACGACGACGGTGTAGTTTACATGCAACAAAACCCCGACGTTATTGACCAGGGTGTATTCCACAATGATGTTATCGCGGTGGGTAATCAGAATGTGTTGTTTTTCCACGAACAGGCTTTTTTCCAAAAAGAAGCGGGCCTAAAGGAACTTCAGGCAAAATTTGGTGATGAACCATTGCATTTCATTGAGGTGCCAACGGATGAAGTCTCAGTATTAGATGCGGTTAAAACCTACTTGTTTAATACGCAAATCATAACGCTTCCCAGTGGCGATATGACCATTATCGCGCCAACGGAGTGTCAGGAAAACGAAGCGGTTAGTCGCTATCTGGACAAACTGGTTACATTGGGAACACCAATTAAATCTGTAAACTATTTCGATGTAAAACAGAGCATGCGTAACGGTGGTGGCCCTGCTTGCTTGCGCTTGCGCGTTGCGATGAACGATCAAGAGCTTGCTGCAGTAAACCAGAACACGTTAATTAGCGATACACAGTTCGCACGCTTAAACGCGTGGGTAGATAAACACTATCGTGACGAACTTACCGAAAATGATTTGCGTGATCCGCAGTTGCTTATTGAATCTCGCACAGCGCTTGATGAGTTGACTCAGATTCTTAAAATTGGATCTGTTTATCCTTTCCAGCAGGGGTAAAAACCTTGATAAGCCCGTTATTCAACAGAATACCGGGCTTATTTATTTCCAACTTATGGTGCAGGATCTTCTACAGGACACTCACCTGTTCCAAACGGATTAGCAGGGGGGCTTCTTCCTTCATCAGTTATATCATCAGCAAGAATTTCTAATTGATACTTCATAGAAGCTTGAGCTTCACTGCCAGTTGACTGCCCAAACACAGTAATTTCAGCGAAATACCATACCGCGTAGCTTTCAGGGTAGCGGTATTCAAGCTCAGCAAAACCATTTTCGTCCGTTACTCCATTATTGGAAAGAGTTACAGTACCAACGATACCAGGAGTCAATTGCTGGTCTTTATTTAAGTCTTCGCCCTCGTCGAGTATTCCATTATCATTTTCGTCCTCGTTGTCACACTGGAAAATATCTACAACGTTCCAGATCGAGTCTATATCGTTGTATACCCAGCGACCTTTCCAATAAACTCCATCTTCATTGTATTTAACAGGATTTATTGAAGCTGTAAGGTTAACGTCACTAACAGGGCGGCCTGACGAATCTGATACGAATACAGCAAACTTTTTGAGATATGACGTTGTGGAAGGCGTTTCGATTTCATTACCCGTCCCAATAACAATATCAAAAGCTCGCGCCCCAACGGTAAGTGCGACTTCGTCAAAAATTGATTCGTCATCTGCTATCGAAGCAGTAATTATAACAGCCTCATTAGATGACACAGAACCTGAAGTAAACACCGTAGTTGCAATACCCTTGCTATCCGTAGTTGCTTGCGAAGGAGAAACGAAGCCTGTTGACACATCGGATACAGTAAAGTTAACAACGCTGTTTTTTACCAAGTTGTTGTTGGCATCCCTAACAACGGCGCTAATTGTACTCGTTTGCCCATCGGGACCAAGGTTGTCTAATGTCGCATCAGCTATAATGGTAGCCGGCGTGGTTGCAATAAACTCAATTTGAGTAAGTGCTGAAACCAACACATTACCGCTTCCGTCACTTGCAGTTGCCGTGATTGAAGAAATACCAGCATTGTTGGCGCTGATATCGATACTTGCCTGTCCTTCTGCATCGGTTTGTACTGTTGAGTTGCCGTCAATTACGCCACGAGAGGCACTAAATGTCACGTCTCGACCAACCACAGGCGTGTTATTCTGACGCCATTGCACGGTAATGGTTTGCGATTGTCCCAATGGCACCTCTTCTTCCGGCAAATCAACAAAGTTAAATTCATCTTGCTGAACCTGCACCGTAAAGCTTGCTTCAGCATTGAGTGCTGAAGCCGTAATCGTGTCTTGACCTGAAGTCGAAGCCTTATAGGTAACGGTAGCTTGACCATTCGCACCTGTATTTACCGTAGTACTGCTCAATGAACCATTAACAGCGCTGAGCACAACATTTTGATTGAGTATCAAAGTACCGTCCGAGTCCTGTACGCGAATTGTGTAGTCAACACTGTTATTAAGTATTACTGATGATGCTCCGTTGATTGTTACCTCTGTACCGGCGATCGTGATATCAACAGTTTGAGTAAGACTCCCAGCACCTGCTGTAATGGTGATGGTACGGTTTGATTTGTCGTTTTGCGATGTAAGTACAGCCCTCGCTGTGCCATCCGCTGCGGTTTCAGGTTGAATTAATTGAAGCTCAACACCGTCTCCTGTTGCCGCAGAAAAACTCACTTCAACACCTTCCATCAATACGCTTTGTTCATTTTTGACCAGCGCAATAAGCTCCACTTCATCGCTACCGCTCGAGGCAAGCTGAATGCTGTCAGCGAAAAGTTCCAAGGAGGCAGGCTCTTCGCTAACTGTTGTACTTCCTGTCGAGCTGAATGTAGTTGAATCACTCTCACCTGTGGGTAATGTGGCGGTTACCTGACCGTCACCTGACGCACTGCCTACCGTCATCCCGATAGTGGCTACGCCATCCTCGTTAGTCAATGCCGTTGCCGTATCATTAGAGAAAGTGGCTAGGTCGTCGTTGCTTAATGAAAAGGTAAGGAGAAGATCTGCTTGGGGTTCACCTTGAGAGTTAGTAACCGTGGCTACCGCTACCAATGCATTGTTTGTTGATAGGCTGTTGTCGGTTTCGCCCGCTGCGTTCTGCAATGTTAACGCCACGGCAATCGTTGTTGGGTCTACAGTACTTACCGCTGTAGCGGAAAATGTTGTTTTTCCGGTTTCCCCTGAACTCAATGCTGCAGTAATCTCACCATCGCCAGACGCAGTGCTAGCATTAAGGCGAAGCCTTGCTACACCATTTGCGTTTGTTCGTGCTGTGCCTGTGTCGTTGCCAAATTCAGCGAGTTCAGTATTGCTCAGCGTGAACGTTAAAAGCGCATCTGCAAACGGATTACCGTCTTCATCTGTCACCGTTGCGACCGCAAACAAGCTATTGTCTTCTGATAGGTTATTATCGCTCGTTCCGCTTTCGTTCTCTAAGGATAGTGAAATCGTATACGTTGGGGTTGTTGTACCGCCGCCTCCGGTTCCATTGTCCGTATCATCCCGAGAGACTGACGAACCGCCTCCACCACATGCTGTTAGCATAAATATTGCGCTAATTA
This sequence comes from Alteromonas sp. KUL150, assembly GCF_009811475.1. Lineage (NCBI taxonomy): Bacteria > Pseudomonadati > Pseudomonadota > Gammaproteobacteria > Alteromonadales > Alteromonadaceae > Alteromonas > Alteromonas sp. KUL150. The sequence goes on along the minus strand of NZ_BLIJ01000005.1, from coordinate 5,537 downwards.
AGCTTAGCGTTCTCGCTAATGTCGACATAATTCGTTCCTGAACCTCTTTTATTGACAATTGCGTCGTTTTTTATGTTTAAAAATCAACTGAATCTGGCACACTACGGAAGATTAAAAATATAAAAATGCACAGGAAACATTGATGTCTTCAACTGCACATAAGTATAGTTTAACCGCACGTATCTTTATCGGCATGGCTGCCGGTATCTTGACTGGTGTATTTCTCCAATTGTTATTTGATGATAGCGGAGATTTCGCTTTTTCGATATTCGGTTTCGAGTTCTCAACGTATAACATTCTTGTAGAAGGTATATTTTCGACTCTCGGGCAAATATTTATCGCCAGTTTAAAAATGTTGGTCGTTCCGCTTGTCTTTGTTTCTTTGATCTGTGGCACCAGTACCCTTTCTGACCCAAGTAAATTGGGAAGACTTGGTGCAAAGTCCGTCGGGCTGTATGTTGTCACAACGGCAATCGCTATAACACTAGCCATGAGTATAGCTTTGGTAGTGTCTCCAGGTGAAGGGCTAAATTTAACAACACAAACAACATTTGAAGCGAAAGAAGCTCCTAGTTTATCTGACGTTATCGTCAATATGTTCCCAAGCAATCCGATAAATTCGATGGCGCAAGGCAATATGCTTCAAATTATTGTTTTTGCGGTACTCTTTGGTATCGCAATGGCGATGACTGGCGACGCAGGGAAACGCCTGACAGCCATCTTTGAAGACATTAATACCGTTATTATGCGCTTAGTTACTATTATCATGAACCTAGCGCCATATGGCGTATACGTGTTAATGGCAAAGCTCTTTTCAACCATTGGTGGCGAGACCATACTGAGTTTAGCGAAATATTTCTTCTTGGTATTTGGCGTGCTTATTCTTCACGGGCTTGTGACTTACTCTGTATTACTCAAAGCGCTAGCTGGTTTGAACCCGCTAATATTAATGAGAAAAATGCGAGATGCAGCACTTTTCGCCTTCAGCACATCCAGTAGCAGTGCCACACTTCCTGTAACCATGGAAACTGCAAAGAATAAATTAGGTGTAGGTAATTCAGTCTCTTCGTTTACCCTACCGCTAGGTGCGACAATCAATATGGATGGCACTGCCATCATGCAAGGTGTGGCAACCGTGTTCATTGCGCAAGTCTATGCTGTAGATTTGAGTTTGAGCGATTACATGATGGTAGTGCTTACTGCTACCCTAGCCTCTATTGGTACCGCTGGCGTGCCGGGCGTGGGGCTTATTATGCTTGCCATGGTGTTGCAACAGGTAAACCTGCCCGTTGAAGGTATTGCCCTTATTATCGGTGTAGACAGACTGCTCGATATGACCCGCACCGCGGTTAACATCACTGGCGATTGTATGGTGTCGTGCGTAGTGGCAAAGAGCGAGGGCGCGCTAGATGAGAGTGTTTATAACGATCCGAAAGCGGGCTTGAAACAAGAAGACGTGGATTTCGAGCACTTTGAGAAAAACCAATAGCAGAAGTTTGAAAATCTAGCTAAAAAAAGGCCAGCGTCGCTGGCCTTTTCTAAAATTAAATAACCATCTACCCTGATAGCTTAACACCGAAGCCAAGTCGTTTTTCCTGAGAGCCATCCTAGGTCCCGAGAGCCTGCCAAAAATTTTCCCTTAAAACTATTAAGTGCAAGCAATTCAAACTTTTAATGAAGCGCAGAAGATGGCGAAATGTTTACAGCTTTCTGTGCAGGATACAGGGTAGCCCCTACGCTCAAGAACATAGCAACAACAATGGTTACAAGAACATCTTGCCAATGCAGGCTCGACGGCAAGAAGTCAATGAAATAGATGTCGCCAGACAATATTTCCACGCCCAACCCTGACTCAATAACACGTACAATATCTGAAAGATTAGGCGCGACTAAAAGCGCAAGTGTCACCCCTACCGTTATCCCGATAAAACCGTTTATAACGCCCTGTAGTACAAATGCATTGCGAATTAAGCTGTCGCTGGCACCCATTGTTTTTAAAATAGCGATAGACGCCTGCTTCTCTCTAACCGCCATAACCAGAGACGAGACGATATTGAAGCATGCAACGGCTATTACTAACGATAATGCAATATAGACAACCGCTCTTACTAATTGGATATCGCTGTACAAATGCCCCTGAGTGCGTGTCCAGTCAGACATATACACCGCTTGTGGATAGCTGTACCCAATATCGCGCATGGTGTCATAAGCAGAAAAAGGGTCCCTCAACGTAAACTGCAGACCTTGTGCTTTAGATGATATCCCAATGGCATTTGAGGCAGTCTCAAGGTGCATGAGGCCTAGCTGGTTATCAAGTTCTCCCCCCACCGACAGTACCCCCGCTATTTCAAGTGTAATAGCACGCGGGGCTTTGAATGTGAGATCGTGCGTGGTTTGAGGAATAAGAACCTGCACTTTATCACCAACTTGAAGGCCCATTGAGGAGAAAATTCCTTTTCCAACAATCAAACTGTTACTTTGACGGCTAAACCTCAGCCAATCTTGCGTTGACACTCTTTCAGCATATTTATCCGCTACTTGTTCAACGGAAATACCGGTAACACTGATCGCCTTTAGCTCTCCATTCGACTGAAGCATGCCTGTAAGGCCGGTATAAGGCGTCACACTTGCTAAGCGACTATCCTGAGAAAAGCGATATAGCTGCGCTTCAAGATTTTCAATACCACTTTCGCTTTTGCTGTAAATTTCACCGTGAGGAACCACGCTCAATATTCTGCCGGTAAGCTCTTTTTCAAAGCCGTTCATCACGCTAAGTAACACGATTAAAACGAAACATCCAAGCCCTATGCCAATGGTAGAAGACATTGAGATAAAAGATATAAAGCGCTGTTGGGACCGGGTTTTCCTAAACTTTTGCGCAAGTTCAAGGGCGAGCATTATGGCTCTCCTTTGGCATGACTTCACTTGCTAGACGGCCATCTTTTATTTTTAACACCCTATCCATTTTACCCGCTAACGCTATGTCATGGGTCACAACGACAAAAGCAGTACCTTTTTTTTCACTCAAGTTTTTAAGCAGTTTATAGATTTGCTCTCCGGTGGAATCATCAAGATTTCCCGTTGGCTCGTCAGCTAAAACAACAGAAGGCTCTGTAACCAAAGCGCGAGCAATGGCTACTCGTTGGCGCTCACCGCCAGACATGGCAGAGGGTAAATGGTCGAAGCGATGTGATAAGCCCACTTCTTCCAGCATATCTCTTGCTTTAGCCTCAGCATGCTTTGATGAAAGACCTCTGATACGAAGGGGCATTGCCACGTTTTCCAGAGCTGTAAATTCACCAAGCAAATGATGGAATTGATAAATAAACCCCATTTCGTCGTTGCGAAGTTTTGCCAAAGCATTACTTGATAACTGATTAAGCGCCTTACCTTTAAACTCAACGTCACCGGTTGATGGTTTATCCAAACCACCTAGAATATGCAAAAGTGTACTTTTTCCTGAGCCTGAGCTCCCTAATATTGCGACATGCTCGCCTGCTTTAATCGCGAGAGAGACATCATGTAGAACGGGCGTGGCGTTGCTACCGTCTTGGTAGGTTTTATTGATATTGCGGCAAATTAGCACGTCTTGCATGCGACTGTTCTTCTAAGTTTTTCAGGCGGTTAATGGTAGCGTTAAACACTACCAACACCAACCGAAAAATGACAGTCATAAAACGCGTTAGAGGGTCTCTTGAACGGTTTTTGCAAGTGCATTGACTGATTGTGGCTTACCGAATAACCAACCTTGCCCAAAACCAATCTTTAACCCTTTCAGTTCATTAAGCTGTTCAAGGTTTTCCACGCCTTCCGCTATCAACTCTACATTGAGGCCATCTGCAATACTTACGATATGGGGAATAAGTGACGAGCGGATGCTGTTTTCTTCCATATCCATGACAAAACTTCGATCAATTTTTAGATAATCACAGTTTAATGTTTTTAACTGTCCTAAATTCGAATACCCAACCCCAAAATCATCAATAGCAAATAGGAAACCTTTGCTTTTTAGTGACTTAATATGTTTTGCTGCGCTTTGCGTTGCTATTTGCTCGTCTTCGGTTATTTCTAACACTAACTTGAAATTTTTAATGTTCATATCAAGAACAAAATCTAAGTTGAGGCAACTGTCGCGGGTAAAATCGAACGGAAATAAGTTGAACGACACTTTAAACCCCTCGGGAATATCGGGGTTATCGTTAAGATCGTTCATGGCTTTGGTTATCATGTCGATGGTGAATTCCCACGTCATGTCTTGCTCTTTTATTTGGGGAATAAATTCATCCGGGTATATTGGCCCAAACTCGTCTTTATAACGGCTTAATACTTCACAGCCAATAACTTTACCAGACTGTAAGTCTACAAATGGTTGATAAAGTGAGTAAAATCTGTGTTCTCGCAGCCCTTTACTCACTCTTGATTCTAATGAACGTCTTCGCCTTAAATAGTTAAACGTTATCATATGTGTGAGTGCTGCCGTCATTAGCATCACGAAAACAAATAGCACAAGCTTTCCAAGATGAAGATCTAACACTCTTCCGTGATCAGATTTAACCTGAAGGCATGTACTGGTATAACGTTCATCACACAAAATAAACTGTAATGAGAAATACCCGGTGCGTGCATCCATGTCCTGCTGACTAAGTGTCGAGTCCACTAAAACTGGGTTTCCAGCCATGTGATAAAATTGGTCACCGTTGTAAAAAAGCTGCCAGTCCTGGATATAACTGTAGCCAATGATACTATCCATATCTAACACGGCATTGTAACGACCTCGTTTTACAATAGTCCCTGTCGCTTGCTTGTCAAAAAGCTGCAGCGGCGTATTGATCCAAAACGCATCATCAAGCTTGGTATAAAAATCGGGCTCGTCTGTCGCTAACGGCTCCTCTAAAATGCCCAGATAGGTGCTGCAAACAAGCGCATTTTCTTCATAAAAACCTATTTCTTTTACAAAACGAGAGCGAAAGAGCGTTTTTCTCATTTCAGCTAGGTTGTCTTTGCCACACGATTCGTATGGAAGTGCATTGAGGTAGTCTAATGTTATTTCTGCATCTCTAAAAACAGCACGCACATTATTGAGAATCTCTGATGCACGGTTTTCTTCCTGCTCTCGAACAAACAGAAACATAACAGCGCCAAGCAGCAGTGTCACAGCTGCTACACTGATTAATGAAACGAGAATGGCTTTTAGGTTATCTGCAAGAAAATACTGTTTTTGTTCGCTTTTTGTCATAAGTCTTTGCTTCTAGAACATGCAGAGCGTAACTCTAGTACATCTGTGAAAAAAAGCATTACGACTTTAGCGCATATTATACTAGCCCGCATAGATAAGTATTATTTCTAATTTGTCAGTTTTAATGAAAAAAATCGGTAAAGCAGAATTTTATAAACGGGAACTGGGATTAAAAATTCAATGGAAGTATAGAGTAAAGCATAAAGTAATACTTTGGGCGTAGACTACTGTTTTCGAGTGGGCTTTTGCTTTGAAAATAAGGATGACATTTCTGAGGAGGATATCTAAAGGCTTCCAAAAA
>NZ_BLIJ01000004.1:0-5777 GCF_009811475.1 Alteromonas sp. KUL150 | reverse complement strand
ACATCTTCAATGTTATCAGTTAGTTGACTTGGCTTATGTTGCCCTGTCCCCTGACTGCGGCGCAGATAATACGTATTCCCCCATGTGGAGTCAACGCTTTTTATTAATAAAATTGTCATCTGCGGTTTGTTTGCCTGTTAAATAAGCATTATGTCGAAATAAAATTCAATGTGGATAAATTAGCGACGGTGATTCTCTTATATAAATCGATTTGACTAAGCGCCGTCAGAATTTTTCTTCTTTTTAAACATGCCCAATATTTTTTTGAAGCCCTTAGGCTGTGCTTCCATTGTAATATCCGCATCAGTTGTTTGTGTGGGCTGCTTAACCGCAGCTTTCATCGTTGAACTTGATTTAGCAGTACTTCTTTTCTTACGCACAACAATAATCACAACCGCTGCAATAACACCAATAAGAACAATTGAGCCATTAACGACAACCAACAACAGCGTTAAGGTGCCTTCATCAATTTCATCTTCATCAATAGCACTATCTTCAATCACTGTGTTATCGGCCATTGGCGCAATGATAGGTGCGCTTCCGTCAACTATCGGGTCTTCCCCATTTATTAACGGGTCTTCAACTTCAGGCTCTACCGGTCCTTCCGCTACAAAACTAAATTCAGGCACATCTAAAATAAAGTCTCTTCCATCAACGGTAGCACCGTATGCGGTAACTTTTACGCGGAAAATGCCTCTTTCGTAAGCTACAATAAGATGCTCTCGTGGTTCGCTACCTCCCTCAGTAAGAGAGAAGTTCTGCATGTCTGCATTAGGGAACTTAACTTTTCCGTCCACCAACAAAGATTCGATGTCTACCAATTCCCTATTAACGTCAATAATAATTTTATGATAGCCATCACCGCCACCATTCATCTCGACATTAATTGACACAGGGTTGTCATGAAGCACGATAGGCGTGCCCTCTTCCTCTCGGGTATACATAGGCGTAGTGACTCTGAAGACAGGTTTCCATTCGCCAGCGGCAACTTTTAAATTAAATTGCCCTGTGAAAATACCGTCGGCGGGTCGCTCGTCCATTCCCCTCCCATCATCGCGAAAGGTGGCGATAGTCTGATCTCCAGTTCCAAAGTTACCAAAATTAGGGTTGTTGGTACTTTTAAACTCAATATCAAGCTCCACGACGTCTCTGAATTGTTTATGCTCAATTTTTTTACCGTTATTGGTAAGGTAGGCCGTTGATTTCAGGATTTCACCAGCAAACAGTATCTCAGGCAGAGGGTCTGCGTGAAGTTCAATATTCGATAAAACCATGACTCGACTTTCTGGTAGCACTTGGCCGACTGCCTGCCATGGCCCTGGTACCGGATCTTTTATTGTGATCATGTCAAAGGTATCAGAATCAAACCACTGGACCTTTTCTTCATCGAAACGCCCTTGAAATAGCTTTGAGCCATCGGGTCTAACTAAAACGACAGGGGCGGAGCCATACTCGCGAAAGAAAACCATGGTGATTTCCTTTATATTGTAGTCAACGCGGAAACGATTCTGTAAGAGCTTGATCGAATTCGTGTAGTCGTCGCCTAGCTCGGTAAGCACAGACGTGTCGACAGACTGATTATTTTCTTGAGTAGTTTGAAGCACGCTGTCAGCAAGCTGACGCGCAGCGTCTCGCTCATCTTCTTGAGACTGTGCTGCAGCAATAGAGTAAATCAATGATGCTAAAATAATTACCCAATAAAACCACACTCTCACGCTACGCTGCTCCTGCACTCTAATGGTGTGTTAAATATGATGTGAAATAGCAAATACCCGTCCGCATCGACTACGAACATTTTAACTCTCGCTGACTGAGTAATTATCTATGCGAACTAGTATTAGACCCCTCTTCTTACTGAGGACGCCATAGACATTTCCCCCCCGCCTTTTCAACAATATCTAAGCGAGCTTCATGCTGTGTTAACTCATCGGCGGTAGCTTTAACAACCTTTAATTTATTTGCACTGCGAACGACTCTGCGAATTGCAGTAGAGTCAGTCTCACTGCCTCCTGATGATGCGAGTTTTAATTTAGTTTGGCCACCGGTCATCAACAGATAAACATCGGCGAGTATCTCAGCATCGAGTAAGGCCCCGTGGAGGGTACGGTGGCTGTTGTCTATGCCGTAACGCTTACACAGTGCATCAAGGTTATTTTTCTGCCCAGGATGCATTTGGCGAGCAAGGGTAAGTGTATCCAGAACATCGCAAATTTTGCTGGTAATAACGCCCGACGTTGACGCCTCCATTTTGAATTCATGATCCATGAAGCCCACGTCGAACGGCGCGTTGTGAATAACCAGCTGAGCACCTTTGATGAAACTAACAAATTCTTGAGCAACTTGTGAAAACGTTGGCTTATCGGCAAGAAATTCGTTGGTAATACCGTGAACTTCAATAGCCTCTTGCTCTATGTGGCGACCAGGGTTGATATACACATGAAAGTGATTCCCCGTTAATCGGCGGTTTACTAACTCAACACAGCCAATTTCGATAATACGGTGGCCTTCTTTGGGGTCAATACCAGTGGTTTCAGTATCGAGTACAATTTGGCGCATGGAACCTCTACTATAATTACGCTTTCATTTTTTGATAGTATATCAACCCCTTCGCAATCCGCTAAGGGAAAAGACAAGATAAATTAAAGGAAGCGTTGTGGCTCAAAAAACCATCCATATATACACCGACGGTTCGTGTTTAGGTAATCCGGGGCCCGGCGGCTACGGTGCCGTACTCATTTATAAACAGCATAAAAAAGAGTTGAGCGACGGTTTTTCACATACTACAAACAACCGAATGGAGCTTCTCGCGCCTATCGAAGCACTTAATAGTCTTACTGAACCATGTAAAGTAGAACTTACTACCGACAGTCAATACGTAAAAAATGGTATTAATCAGTGGATCCATAACTGGCGTAAGAATGGCTGGCGTACCTCAGATAAAAAGCCAGTAAAAAACGCGGATTTGTGGAAGCGTTTGGATGAAGCGGTTAAAAAGCATGATGTAAATTGGCATTGGGTAAAGGGCCATTCTGGCCACCCGGAAAACGAACGTTGCGATGATTTAGCAAGAGGCGCCGCAGAGGCTAACCCTACGAAGGTAGATGAGGGTTTCGTCAGTAATTAGCATGAGCACAAGGGCTTAGCATGATCACAAAGGCAAAACGTTTTGGATTGAAATTACCTCATGCCCCTTTCAACTGATAACGATTTTGCCCAACCTTATCTATATTTAGAAAGAAAGTGGGGCGATATCTCACATGAGATAACGCTCCTTTGAATACCCTAATACCCTCTCTATTTTTGACGCTGGCAAGCAGGCTTCCCAATAGTCTCCCCTACCAAGAAACCACTAATTTCCCTTGGGTATCATTATTTTCTAATCTGGCATGGGTCTTACTGACGTCATCAATATGATAATGTGTATCAATATTTACTTTTAACTCACCACTTTCGAACGCGGGTAGGCACACAGCCGCAAAATTTCGAATAAGCTCCGCCTTATAATCATCACTGCGATTTCGCAGCGTAGTGCCAATGATTGAGGCACGCTTTCCAAGCAACAACGCCATATCGAGATTATCTGCATAACGTCCTGCCAGCATGGCAAGATTAACCACTTTGCCGTCTTGTTTAAGCACTTTTAGATTGCGATTAAGGTAGTCTCCTCCCACCATGTCCAGCACCATATCTACACCTTCGGGCCATGCATTGTTGAGCACTTCATCGAACGCTTGTTGTTTGTAATTTATTATGTGTTCCGCACCATTTTGCTCACACAGCGACAGTTTCTCTTTGCTCGATGCCGTTACTGCGCTATGTACTCCCCAATAGCGACATAATTGCGTAGCCGCCAAACCAACACCGCTAGCACCGCCGTGAATGAGAGCACGCTGAGCAGGTTTAATGTGAGCTATGGCACGCAAGCATTGAAATGCAGTAAGGAACACCTCGGTAAGACCGGCAGCTTCGAAAAATGGCATTCCTTCAGGGATAGACATAAGGTGAGCGGGGTTTACCAAAACTTCTGTTGCGTATCCGCCACCTGCAACTAAGCCAAAGACCTTATCCCCTTCTTTAAACGTACTTACATCACTGGCGACTTCAGAGACCACGCCCGCGACTTCTAAACCTAAAATTTCACTCTCTCCTGGCGGTGGCGGGTATTTTCCCTGACGCTGAAGTGTATCGGCTCTGTTTACCCCAAACGCCTTTACGTCTACTTTTACTTTACCCTCTGACAAGGAGTAGCCTTGACGTTCATTTACGGTCAGCGCCTCGGGTTTGCATCCTTTTTCGAAATTCACATAGTGCATAGTGATAACTTATCCTTTTCAACAAAAGATTCGGTACGTATTTTCTTGACGAACAGTTTGGGTTTCTTTCGAGTTTATTCAACACAGAGCACACGAAATTGCGTATAATCGCGGCTATTCGCAGTACCGCATAACATATTACGAGAGCCCATATGTCAGCACAGGTTATATTACAACCATCTAGAGATAAATCACTACGCCGCAAACACCCTTGGGTTTTCGAAAGCGCCGTGGCTGAGTTAAAAGGACGGGCTCGCGTTGGCGATACGGTAGACGTGTACGATTCAGAAGGCGACTGGTTAGGCAAAGGCGCATATTCGCCAGAATCAAAAATCCGCGTTCGCATGTGGACGTTTAAGAAAGAGGAAAGCATTGATAATGGTTTCTTTCTGCGCCGTCTAGAAACCGCTTTAACATTGCGTAAACGCCTTTTTGACCCGAGTAAAACCAATGCCTTTCGTTGGGTTGCCTCAGAGAGTGATGGCCTTCCCGGGGTAACAATAGACCTTTACGACAATGTCGCCGTAGTTCAACTGTTAAGCGCTGGCGGTGAGAAACACAGAGATAAAATAGTCTGGGCTATCACCAAGCTTATGCCCGACATTCACATCTATGAGCGAAGCGATGTGGATGTACGCAAAAAAGAAGGGTTAGAGCCTGTGACAGGCGTACTTCATGGCGAACCGCCCATGCAGGTAACGGTTTTAGAAAACGGCATCAACATTGTAGTGGATATCGAAAACGGCCATAAGACGGGTTTTTATTTAGACCAACGAGACAGTCGTGCAGCCGCCGCTCATTACGCAAAAGACGCAGACGTACTTAATTGCTTTAGCTATACAGGTACGTTTTCATGCTACGCCCTATCAGGCGGCGCAAACTCGGTGACCAACGTCGACGTGTCTCAACCAGCGCTAGATTTGGCTAAACATCACATTGCAATAAATGGTTTAGACGAAAACAAAGCGCAATATATCAATAAAGATGTGTTTAAAGCGCTTCGCGAGTATCACGAACAAGGTAAGCAGTTTGATATGGTTATTCTTGACCCACCGAAGTTTGTAGATAGTAAAGCAACGTTGAATCGCGCTGCGCGCGGATATAAAGATATCAACATGTACGGCATCCACGCAGTCAAGCCTGGCGGGCTGCTGCTTACGTTTAGCTGTTCTGGGCTAATGCCTGCCGATCTCTTTCAAAAAGTCGTCGCCGATGCCGCGCTCGACGCAGGTCGTACCATAAAGATCATCGCACGTTTAAATCAAGCGTCAGACCACCCTATTATCGGAACTTACCCAGAAGGGTATTACCTAAAAGGGCTGGTTTGTGAAGTAACCGACGATTGATACAAAAGCGCCTGTACAGAATATGCACAGGCGCACGTTTATGCTCGTTATTGAAAGAAAATTTTCTCATTGAACGCCGCTGGGCAACACTACATTAAGATGCGAACGTAATACCAGT